>JAICXZ010000441.1 GCA_025934475.1 Mucilaginibacter sp.
ACCGATGCCCGATCAAACTCGCGGCCCGTCTATTGCATCCCTGAACCAGGGTTACGGCAAGTCGACCTCGCTTTTGGAAGAATATTACCTGACCTATAACAAAACAATTAACAATTTGCATGATATTACGCTCACGGGCGGTTATTCGGCACAGTTGATAAAAGGGAACTATGTTAACGCTTCAAGATCCGGGTTTGCCGACATCGATCCTAATCAGCGCGTGTTGAACCTGGGTAGTAGCGCCAATAACAGTGGCAATAATTATCCAACCCAGGGCCTGCAATCTTATTTCGTACGTGGCAATTACGCCTACGATAATAAGTACTTGCTGACAGTAACGATGCGTGCGGATGGTTCGAGTAAGTTCGCTCCCGGCAAGCAATGGGGCTATTTTCCGGCATTCTCAGCTGGTTGGCGAATATCTGATGAAAGCTTTTACGATGGTGGTATAAAGAAGATATTCAGCACCTTAAAGCTTACCGGTGGCTGGGGCCAGCTGGGTAACCAGAATATCGGCGACTTCCAGTACTTAAGCACATTGGGTTATGGTACCGGTTATGGCTACGCTTTAGGAACTACCACAGTATTACAAAATGGGGCGGTTATAACTGGCCTTTCAAATCCGAATATTACCTGGGAAAGAGCGTCTATGACGAACATCGCCCTGGAGTTCGGCGCCCTCGAAAATCATTTGACTGGATCGGTCACTTATTTCGATAAGAAGACCACCGATATGCTAATTCCTTTTCAACTGGTAGAAACATTTGGTGCGCAAACTAATTTGCCAGATGATCCTGGTAATATCGTGCTGCCGAATCAGAACATCGGTGCGATGAACAATCATGGAGTCGAAATTGAATTGAACTATCAGAACGGTACTCCAGATATTAAGTATTCTTTTGGTGCAAATGCTTCGTTTCTGAGCAATAAGGTAACTGCGCTTTATGGGCAGTCGGCATACATTGCTTCTACGCCATATGGCAGGGAAAATGTTGATATTTCACGCACCTACCAGGGACAACCTATTGCCTCTTTCTATGGCTTTAAGACCAACGGTTTATATCAATCGCAAGCTGAAATAGATGCTGATCCGAATATTAAAAACGATCCCAACAAAGCCAATATAAAACCGGGCGATGTGAGGTTTGTGGATGTTAACGGTGATGGTGTTATCGATGACAAAGACCGCGTAAACCTTGGCAATCCCAACCCTAAATTCGTTTTTGGTTTTCACGGATCGCTGTCTTATAAGAACTTCGATTTCTCGTTTAATTTCTCGGGCGAAGCAGGCTTTAAACTGTACAATGCCGACCGCCTTGCCGGCCTGGACGGAACCCAGGTGTTCAACTGGTATGCCGAGGAGATGGGCAGATGGCATGGACCCGGTACCAGTAATACTATTCCGCGGTTGACCAATACCAACCTGAATAATAATTACCGATCGTCGGATCTATGGGTTGAGAATGGAACTTACCTGTCGTTAAAGAGCGTTTCGCTGGGCTACACCTTTACCAAAAAGAAGATAGGCGATGTGTTATTGCCCGATCTGAGGGTGTATGTAAGCTCATACAATGTGTTCATGATCACCGGCTATAAGGGATATACGCCTGAGTTAGGCTATACAAGCTCAGGAAACACGCCGGCGAACTCGCAAAAGGGTGTCGACGTAGCCCAGTATCCAAGCGCCAGGAATATAACTTTCGGACTGACAGCAAATTTTTAATTCGATAAAGCTTATTGTTATGACAACAACTCGATATAAAACTTTAATCATAGCAGTCCTTTCCATCGTATTGATAGAAAGCTGTATAAAGAAGCCCCTGGAGCAGAAGCCCACGGGTTCCTATACCACCGCCACATTTTGGCGAAACCAGAATGACGTAATCGCCAATGTTTTGGGTATTTATAATATCCTTTATGTGGAAGACTGGGTGGGGCACGCATTGTATACCTATGATGACCAATCGGATGACATTTACGTAGCAGGTGATCACCCCGACTTTAAAGCCGTGGGAAATCTTAATGCTGATGCATCCCTGCAGGTGATCTATTACACCTGGCCATTTGCCTACGAACAAATTGCCAGGGCCAACAATGCCATCATTTATATCCCAAAAGTGCCTGTAATGGATAATGCTATTCGGAACAGGTCGTTAGGCGAAGCCTATTTTTTACGTGCTCATGCTTATTTTATCCTCAGTCAGATTTATGGCGAAGTACCGCTGATATTGGAAGACAACGTGCTCAAAAGCAACTATAACGTACCCAAATCAACGGTTGAGCAGGTTAGGGGGCAGGTTGAATCGGACCTTTTGAAGGCGGTTAGTATGCTCCCCGAAACCTACGATGCAGCAGACAAGGGGCGTGTAAGCAAAGGCACGGCCGAAGGCATGCTAAGCAAGCTCTACCTGTTCGAGGATAATTTTGACAAGGCCATTCAATACGGTACCGCGGTGACTGCCGATGCCAATTACGCGCTGGCTCCCAATTTTACAGACAATTTCACGCCTGGCGCACAGCAAACCACAAGTTCCGAATTGCTTTTTGCTGTATGGAACCAGAATAGTGAGATATCTGGTTCGCTGCAATCGCCTATATCCATCTACTTTTCTCCCCGTCCGTGGCAGGGTTGGGGCTTCCATCACCCCACTCAAAACTTTGTTGATGAGTTTGAGGCCGGTGATAAGAGAAAGCAGGCAACCGTACTGGCCGTAGGCGATTCGATACCATACCAAACCAACCTGGTGACGATCGCGGGTACGGATGCTGTGCAAATGTTCGCAGGTAAGGAGGGACAACAAACGGGTCGCATGTTACCGAGCATGTCGACTACTGGTTACTATATCCGGAAGTACACTGCCTTTATGCCAAGCGGCGATGGTAACCTCAATTTTGACCTGAAACAACCGCTCTTGCGCACTGCTGAAATTTACCTGATAGTGGCCGAAGCCAAGATAAGGAAGAACGGGCCTGGTGCAGGCGATGCCGAGATAAATGCTGTCCGCGTTAGGGCAGGGCTAGCTCCGGTTGTGGCCGCAGGTATGCCGCAGCTTATCCATGAAAAACGCGTTGAGCTGGGCGGTGAGAATGTGCGCTGGCAGGACCTTTTGCGCTGGGACAAGGACAAGATCATCAACCTGGACACTATTGTGGGCAAACCGAAGAAGGCTTCGCCTTTGGCGCCATACAACGGGGCAGTTATAATTCCGGCAAGGACGTTTCAAAGACCTAAAAATTATTATATGCCTATTCCTCAGCAGGTTATAGACGAGAGTAAAGGCGTGATCACTCAGAACCCTAATTACTAGCAGATACATATATTAAGATTAGTTGATTAGCTAATGGGTAACCCGAAAGGGGCCCATTGGCTTTTTTAACCACTACTTTGAAAACATCAACATGGAAAATCAAGATCAAGATAACAGATGGCCGCTATCGTCCATAGACGACTGGGACGAGGACGTGCTGAAAAGATATCCCGAACCCGGTCAACCCGCCAAAAACAAAGATGAGTTCAGGAACTACGACAGCCCTGAGATCGATGGTGTGCGCGAGTTTTACCGGCTCAACCACAAGTATCAAACCTATGATAATGTGCGCGCCAAAAAAGCTAACTTTTTAAAATTTGATAAAAAAGAGATGCCCTGGTGGGAAGCGATGGAATTTTTGAACACGCTGATAGATGATTCCGATCCTGATCTGCAACTCGATCAGTTGCAACACCTCCTTCAAACAGCAGAAGCTATCCGGGCAGATGGACATCCCGACTGGTTTGTATTAACTGGGTTCATCCATGACCTGGGTAAGGTGCTTTGCCTCTTCGGCGAACCTCAATGGAACGTAGTGGGAGATACCTTCCCGGTGGGCTGTAAATTTTCGGATAAGATTGTTTATCCGGAGTTTTTTATGGACAATCCGGATACTTACGACCAGCGTTTCAATACCAAATACGGTGTCTATTCACACCACTGCGGGCTGGACAATGTTCACATGTCCTGGGGGCATGATGAGTACCTGTATCAGATTACCAAAGATTACCTGCCCGAAGAGGGGCTGTATATGATCCGTTATCATTCATTCTATTCGCAGCATCGCGAGCATGAGTACGATCACTTGTTAAATGCGCACGACCAG
>JAICXZ010000040.1 GCA_025934475.1 Mucilaginibacter sp.
AGCTTAAATACACCCTATATCGGATAGAAGATCTTCATTTCTTGAAATTTTTGCAGTTAATTATTTCGCTTTTAACCTGTTCGTTATTTAGCCAATCTAAATCAGTTAAATGCGGTTGAGTGTCAAAGGATAGGTCTTTCAAATACTTCATTTCGTTAATAGGTAAAAGATTTTCGATCATAAGTTGTCGCACCCGCATAAACGATAGCTTTTCAATTTTGCCAATGTTTGGTAAGTTGGATAAATTCTTTGTTCCACCAAGTTTGAAGTGCAATTCTTTCAGCCTACTTAGATTACTTAAAAAGTCGAGGCTTTTTAGGGTTTGCATCGAAAAGGTGAGATTTTCAAGCCAGGGCATTTGCCCTACTATCTCTATGTCTTTGGGCTGACCAAAAACAAATAGGCTTGTTAGACCAACCTGTTGAATAACTGGCTTCAAAGAATTTTTGTAAATTCCAATAGCCAAAATGTTCAGGTTTAAATACTTATTGATTTTCTCAACCTCATTGTGTTGAGCAAGTCCACAGTAAGATTTTTTAAGTTTGGCAGTTTTGATAGAAAGTCTAGGCTATCAAAAGCACCATTTCCGTTTACTACAATGCTTAAACAAATATTTTGTTGAGAAGGTAAAAGCGTTTCGTCAATGTGCTTGAGTGTCTCGCCACTTAATTTGCTCCCTGCAAATTGAATTTGATTGAATCTTTGGGCTCCAATTATCAAGTCACAGTCTTCTTTGGTTAGGTCATTATAAATATTTAGGACACCGCCAATTGTTAGCGCAAAATTATCAGTGTAAACTGGCGTAGTTGAGGTTAGTGCTGGACTACTTTCAATCATTTGCCTAACGGAGTATATCATAGCGGATTTGCAATTAACATCCAGTACTTTAATATTTAAATTATCGTATTCGGCACCGGATTATAACAAACCTCCCATCTATTACCTTCCGGGTCGGCGAAGAAGCCGCTATAACCACCCCAGAAAGCTTTTTTAGGCATACGGATAATATCTACACTCAATGCCGCTAGCTTTTGCAGCGTTTGATCCACGCGTTTAGGTGATTCCAGGTTGACGGTAAGATAAAAATGCTTTTCGGTTGAATCAGCAGGCTTCATGCCCGAATATTCGGCGTAGACATCAGCTGCGCAAATAGTCAGAACCGTATTATTTAGGCGGAATATTATCACCTTCTCATTCTGGGCCAAAATCCGCCATTCCAGTATCTGGCTGTAGAATCTTTTGAGCGCCTGTACGTCCTGAGCGCAAATAGTTATGGCATTGATCTGTGGCTCCATTAAGCAAAGGGTTTGAAAGAAGAAAATAACTGCGCCGCCTCAGATACGGTCCCGATAGGGACATAGTCACAAACTTCACCATACTCTGCCCACATCTGTAAAACATTCGGATTGGTATGTGCTTTTTCAACTGCTTCCCTCGACAGCCATTCAAAAACTTCGATAATGGTACCGTCTGCAGCTTCCATCATGATCGACTGGCGGTCGGTAACCAACCCTTCGTTATGCAAACGCGGCAAATGCGTCCGCATCAGTTCTTTTAATGGTTCGGCTTTACCTTCCTTTGGCTTATAAGCCGAAATGACGATGATTCCCATGATTACTCATTTTGGCTAATATACCTGTTTTTGAGCCCTGATGAAACTAAGATTAAGGCCGTTGGTTTAAATCAATACAATTATTCACAGACAATGGCTCAGACAATAGCAGAACAATTGGTGGAAATGCTGGTGGATGCCGGTATTAAACGTATCTATGCGGTAACGGGCGACAGCCTGAACGAGGTAAACGATGCCGTAAGGCGCAATGGCAAAATACAATGGATACATGTGCGTCATGAAGAAGCCGGAGCCTACGCTGCCAGCGCCGAGGCGCAGCTAACCGGACTGGCGTGTTGTGCGGGAAGCAGCGGCCCGGGGCATGTACATTTGATCAATGGCTTGTATGATGCACATCGGGCAGGCGCACCTGTTATCGCTATTGCATCTACTGTAGCCAGCACTGAGTTTGGGTCGGAGTATTTCCAGGAGACCAACACCATTAAATTGTTTGACGACTGCAGTTGCTATAATCAGATTGCTACCACACCGGCTCAACTGCCGCGTATGCTGCAAGCAGCAATTCAAAACGCGATACATAAAAAAGGCGTTGCCGTGGTAGGGTTACCGGGCGACTTAACCAAAATGGACGCTGAAAAGATCGGCACATCGACACAGATATTTAATACCGGGGCCGAAATAAAACCAGCAGATAATGAATTGAAGCAGCTTGCAGGGTTGATCGTCGAACATAGCAAGATCGCTATTTTTTGCGGAATAGGGGCGGTGGATGCCCACGATGAGGTTGTGCAGCTATCACAATTACTAAAGGCTCCTGTCGGCTATTCGTTCCGCGGCAAAATGGGGATTCAATACGATAATCCTAACGAGGTTGGAATGACGGGTTTGCTGGGATTGCCTTCTGCGTTTCACGCCATGCATGGGTCCGAATTGCTGCTCCTTTTGGGAACGGATTTTCCGTACACGCAGTTTATGCCAGATTGTAAAATAGTGCAGGTGGACATCAAACCAGAGCGTATCGGTCGCCGGGCTAAAGTAAACTTGGGTTTGCATGGCTCGGTAAAAGATACGCTACGGGCATTACTGCCAATGCTATCGGCCAAAAATGACAGCAGCTTTTTACAGGAGCAGCTGAAATTTTATGACGAGGTAAAAAAGGAGATGCAGGCATACGTGGATGATCGTGGCGGGAAAAACATGATACACCCGGAATATGTAATGCGTACCATAGACGAGATCGCCTCTAAAAACGCAATATTTACTGTAGATACAGGCATGTCGTGCGTTTGGGGTGCGCGTTACATTAATGCAACAGGGAAGCGCGAGATGCTGGGGTCGTTCAATCATGGTTCTATGGCTAACGCAATGCCGCAGGCTATAGGAGCCTCGCTTACTGATCCGGACAGGCAGGTTGTGGCGCTTTGCGGCGATGGTGGTCTGTCGATGCTTTTGGGTGATCTTGCTACGATAGCTCAATATAAATTACCTATTAAAGTGATCGTATTCAATAACCGATCATTGGGTATGGTTAAGCTGGAAATGGAGGTAGCTGGCATACCCGACTGGCAAACTGAAATGTTCGACCCGGATTTTGCATTGGTAGCGCAGGCAATGGGTATCAAGGGTATGACGGTGAAAGATCCGGATGACGTAAAACAGGTGCTTACAGAAGCCTTTCTTTACAAAGGACCGGTGCTTGTAAATGTATTTACCGACCCTAACGCGCTGGCTATGCCGCCCAAGGTGGAATTTTCGCAGGTTAAGGGCATGGCTCTATCAATGTCCAAATTGGTGCTTAACGGCCGAATGGACGAGGTAATGGACACACTTAAGGCCAATTACAAGCATTTGAAGGAAGTGTTCTAACTCTCAAGTCGACTTTTGACTCAAGACTTGAATTTACCCCACCAGTTTGAATTGACGGGGCCGTTTACCTCAGTTGGCTTGCCGGGCCCGGGAATAAAAAGGTTGATATTTTTTTCCTTAGCATACTGAAGCAGCCGTTCAATCGGCTCGAACCAGGCATGAGTTGCGAGACTAAACGTCCCCCAGTGGATGGGCATCATGAGTTCGCCTTTCAAAGCGAGATGAGCATTGGCGGCATTTTCGGGGCCCATATGAATATCGGGCCAGTATTTTCCATAAGCGCCAATTTCGAGCATAGTCAGATCGAACGGGCCGAAGATATTGCCGACATCTTTAAATCCCGGCCACCAGCCTGAGTCGGCGCCGTAAAAAATATTGTGTTTTGGTCCCCTTATCACAAATGATGCCCAAAGCGTCTCGTTGCGGTTGAGAATGCCACGGCCCGAAAAATGCCTTGATGGCGTGGAAGTGAGCACAATGTCGGGCGCTATCATGGCGCTGTCGCCCCAATCCAATTCGGTGATATAATTGGGGTCAATACCCCACTTTTCCAGGTACCGGCTTACACCCAGCGAACAAAAGAAAGGTACTTTAGTACCGGCAAAATGTTTGATGGTTTGTTTATCCAGGTGGTCGTAATGATCGTGCGAAACTAGTATCGCATCCAGATGTGGCAACTGGTCAAGCGGCAGGGGGGGCTCAAAAAAGCGTTTCGGCCCCATAAATGAAAGGAACGACGCCCGTTCGCCCCATACAGGGTCGGTGAGGAAGCTGCGCCCGTCGATCTCTATTAGCAAGCTTGAATGCCCAATCCATGTAACGCGTAACCCGCTTTTGGGAGAGTGTTTGTAAATAGACGCATCAGTATGAAACGGCCCCATTGGCCGCAAAGGCGTAGTCTCGGCCTTATTGTTGATATATTCCCGCAAAATGGGAATCATTTTATCAAAGCCGGCTTCTTTGGTGGGGATGGGGTTAAGAAATTTGCTGCCTCTTTTTCGCGCGTCGCCTATATCCATGTGCAAGTATCGTAATAATAACTAATGTACGTGCAGATACCCCCAATGGTTTGTCCAAAAAATGACTTTGTGGTCATTGAATCGATAATTCTTGTCGAAAATTAACTTACGTTTCTATAATGTCAGTCTTTTTTACATCTACGGTTTCCGCCAGGAGGTCTCCTAATCGCTGAAACTTCGGCGTTTTATAAATACAAATGAGTGCGGGTATTCCATAAAAGAAAATATCGACTGCGTCGACAATGTGCCTTCTCAGAGAATTTGAGATGCTTATCTTCTCCCCCATTAGTTTTTACAACAATCAGCTTGCAAATCTCATGCCCCGGTGTAGCCTGGTTTGAGGCTTCGAGCACAACGAAATATAAAAACCAAAATGCAGGCAATGGCAGGGCCAGCATCCCATCCACTTCTTAGCTCCCCTCATTATTCACAGTGCCAAGGCAGTAACAGTAAATGAAGAAAACAGTAAAATAAATACCGTAATCAATCAATGTGGCAAGGATTCGCAGTTTTACATATCGTTTAGGTTCTACTCTTCTGATAATCATTGGATAAGATTCTTGAACAGCAAATATAAATTATCTGCGTAAATCAACATATTGTCAAAAAAAGTGATTAAGATCACAAATTGTAATGAGCATCAACATCCGGCAAAGTTTTTTTAACGTATAATATTGTGATGTCAAATGAACGTTGTTTAGACATTTAATTTAGAAACCTTCTAAATTAGGGTGTTTGACAAAGTTTTGACAGAATAGGAGCGTAATCCTTTTACATTTGTTGGGTTAAAATTTAAACTGAATTGAAGCATCTAAAAGTTATAGCTTTTACACACAAGCAGATCGAGCTGAAGCATTTGGGGAAATTGGTGATCTGCCAGGAGAACTTAACCGATAAGCTTCAACGAGTTAGGCTTTTATTCGATATTCCCGAGATATTTTATCTGGCCACGTGCAACCGTGTAGAATTTGTGATGGCTACTGCCACACCGGTTAACAGGGCATTCGCCGAAAAATTGGTTACTGCACTCGAGATTGGCCTTTGCGCTGAACATCTGGATACCTTTTTGGATGGTGCATGCTATTACGAAGATAATGAGGCTTTGAATCACTTGCTGCGTACCTCGTGCTCAATGGAAAGCCTGGTAGTAGGAGAGAAGGAAATATTGGCCCAGATGCGAAAGGCCTATGAGCAATGCAAGGAGGCCGGATTAACAGGCGATTACATGCGAATGGTGATGAACACCGTCGTCAAAACCGCCAAAGAGGTGTATACTCACACTAACATCTCCAAAAATCCCATCTCCGTCGTCTCCCTGGCCTATCGAAAGTTAAAAGATCTTAAACAATGCTCCAATGCCCGCGTACTGATCATCGGCGCAGGCGAAACCAACCGAAACATATCCAAATACCTTCAAAAACATAAATTCTCCAACTTCGCCGTATTTAACCGCACATTATCAAAAGCCGAAGATCTGGCTGCCGATCTGGATGGCGAAGCACACGAGATAGCTGAACTGAAAAACTACAAACAGGGCTTCGACGTAATCATCACCTGCACCTCCTGCACCGAGCCCATCCTCACCAAAGAACTTTACGAAAGCTTACTGAACGGAGAAACCGGCAAAAAAACTATTGTCGACTTAGCTGTGCCGAACGATACTGCTCCTGAAGTATTGGTCGAGTATCCTGTTAACTTCATCGAAGTACAGTCGCTGAACGAGGTTGCCAAAAAGAATATGGAAGAGCGTTACCAGGAACTGGTTCACGCCGAAAAGATCATCAATCAGAACATTGCCGAATTCATTCCATTATTGAAGCAACGACGCATTGAAGTTGCCATGCGCGAGGTACCGGAGCGCATCAAAGAAATTCGTCAAACGGCACTCAATTCTGTTTTCGCCGATGAGGTTCAGAATTTGGACAAAGAATCGCGCGAAGTACTCGAAAAAGTGATCGCTTATATGGAGAAGAAGTACATCAGCGTACCAATGATCATGGCGAAGGAGATCCTGATTAATTCCTGATTTGAGCTGAAAGCAGAAAGACCAAAGCGGAAAGCTGCATAAATTCCTTTCCTCCCCTTTGCTTGTATCCTCACTGGCAAAATGAAAGATTACCATTCGTTATTATTATTCCAATTAATTTGGTAAATATGATTTATGGTTTCTCCATTTGAAAAAGAATATAAACTCTCAAAATTAATAAAACAAGGTAAGGCATCTATCCCGGCGATTCTCAGGCCACTTGCTGAATGGATAGACAGAAAGTATGGTGTCAAGACGTTAAATATAATTTACGACTGCGTCGATAAGGATGTTGATAGGCCCCTGCTTTCGGTTATTCTCGAATATGAAAACGATAAGCAAAAGTTTTATACTGAGGGCGGACGGTATTTAGACAGTAAAAAGCAAAAACAAGTGGCTGAAGCGTTTAAAACTCTTGTTCAAGAGTCAAAAAATACAGGTACCAATGGCTTTTTTAGCATCCTTAATAAAAAAGAGCCAGAATACACTGCAAATAACCTTCGGGTCTTTTTTCACGTGTTTGAGCCATACGCCAAGGCAGAAGCTAACGAGAAAGTGACTGAAAGCAAGATAAAACAACTTCAATCCGAAATTAACAATGAAGAAATATGGGCTATTGTTAAAGCCTTCAATACGGCTGTTTTCTTCTTTTACACGAATGAACAAGTTAGAAGGAATGAATATGATGGCATGAGGGAAAAACTATCGTTAAAGTATTTTGAATTAGTAAAACAATTCGACGAATTTGACTACTTCAAAAAGGATGATTTTTCGATTAATTTAGATAGTAAAGAAACTTTCGATAAAGATTATCAGGGCAACTGGTACTACTATTTCAAATAAAAGTTGAAGGCTTTTCTCCAATGCTGCCGTGCAACAATTGTTAGTCTTTTCATCGTAAAAAATCCGATTAAAATCGCGAAATTTGCATTAATTAATACAATACCACCGCATTGAACAGAACACTTATCATAGGTACCCGTGGCAGCGATCTTGCGCTCTGGCAGGCGAATTTTGTAAAGGATCGGCTGGCCGAGATCGGTATTGGTGCCGAGCTCAAGATCATTAAAACTCAGGGCGATCGTATTCTTAACCTGAGCTTTGACAAACTAGAAGGCAAAGGCTTTTTTACTAAAGAATTAGAAGAGGAACTGCTGGCTGGCACCATTGACCTTGCTGTTCACTCACATAAAGATTTGCCGACCGAAAATCCACCCGGGCTGATTATCGCAGCTGTTTCTGAACGCGAAGATCCGTCAGAGTTATTGCTGATCCTGAAGGATTGTGTAGATGTGCGTCAAAAGATGTCGCTGAAATATGGTGCACTTGTTGGTACTTCGTCAAATCGGCGTAAGGCGCAATTGCTGGCGTATCGGCCGGACTTGGAAATAAAAGATCTGCGCGGTAATGTGCCTACGCGCATTGATAAGTTACGCAGCGAGAAGTATGATGCTATCATGATTGCCAAAGCCGGCGTAAGCAGGCTGAATATAGATCTGAGCCAGTTTCATGTTGAAGTACTGACTCCGGCCGAACTGATCCCGGCGCCTGCGCAAGGTGTGCTGGCAATTCAGATACGCGAGAATGACCCTGAACTATATAATGCGCTTCAAAGGCTGCATCACCCCAATGTGGCCGAAGAGTTAAGAGTTGAGCGTACAGTATTGAAGCTATTTGGGGGCGGCTGTCACTTGCCTTTAGGCTGCTACTGCCGTAAGGATGATGGTCTGTTTCAGGTATTTGCCTCGAAGGCCGACAAGGGCGAGGACTTCCCCGACCGGGCATTCTTACAAGCGCAAACGACCGAGGGGCTCGCAGAAAAAGTGGTGTCGCTATTTGATAAGAAACGTAAGCTGCCTCAAAGCGTCTTTATTTCGCGCGAGTTATCGGAACAAAGTTATTTCAGGCGGGCGCTGCAAAAGCATGGTATTCGCGTAGATGCAAGGTCCCTGATACGTACGGTTCCGGTGATTACCAAGTTGTCGCCACATGTGTTGCAGGACGCTGATTGGATATTTTTCAGCAGTAAAAATGCAGTTGAATACTTTTTTCAATTAAACCCAGTATTACCAAAGGATGTTAAGTTTGGCGCAGTAGGCGCCGGCTCTGAAGAAATGCTCAGGCTCAAAGGTTATTTTACCAGCTTTACGGGCGATGGCATCGATACTGCTGACGTAGCCGCCGAATTTGCAAAGGTCGCCAATGGCAAAAAAGTGGTGTTCCCGGGTGCTGAAGAGTCGCTAAGAAGTGTACAAAAGGGTATGTCGGCCGATACTAAAATCGTTGATCTTTCTGTTTACGAAACCGTTCTCGAGGAAAATATAGAAGCAAGTGGCGCCGATGTGCTGGTATTCACAAGTCCGTCAAATGTTGAGGCCTACTTCGCAGATAACCTGCTCGACCCTTGGCAAAAAGTAGTTGCTATTGGCAAATCTACGGGTAGTAAATTTGACGAGATGGGTAGTAAATACATTTTGCCTTACTCGCCCGATGAAGTGGGGCTTGCTGAGGCCGTATTTGGCTGCACAATTTAGTCCATAGTTCATAGTCAATAGACCATAATTTTTCTTCTCCAGCTATGGACTATGGTCTATCGACTATGAACTTAGAAAACCATCAATGCACCTCGTATTTCACCACCAGCCTCGGATGTCGTGACGCCACACTGTAATAGCTTGAGCAGAATATCCTGCTGGTGTACTCAACCTCGCTTTGCAGCGTCAGTTTAAAGCCGTAATTCTGGTTATTATTCACCATTGCAGCCACAAGATTAGCCACGTTGATGTCCAAATTCAGGAATGGTTGGGTAGTATTTGGCACCACAACCTGGTTTGCCGTTAGTCCCGCCGATTGGTTGAACCATGTTACTGTTGCCGGATCCCATGCGGTTGCAACCTGCTGCACTACGAAAGAATTGTCGGTGCCATAGTTGGCGTGAACAAGGTCGCCATTTAGTGGAATAGTGTCAGAGGACATATGCAAATCAGCAGATAAAATGATAGAATTTGCAGGTATGCTACTCAAATCAAACTTCAACAGGTTGCGTACTGTGACTGCGGTGCCACCAATGGTCCACGCCGCAAGCGGCTCCTCTACGGAAGTTTTGTTAGTAGCGTCGGCGCCTCCCAGCAAAGTAAGTGGAATTTCGTAGGGGTTATCGGTTGGAGACAGATCAAGTGTAAATATTTTCGGAGGGTTAACCTTCACTCTAACCGTATCGGTTGCCGATTGCCCGCTTTTGTCAATAACAAGCAACTGGAATAGATAACTGCCTGCAACAAGACCTTTGGCCTTCGCATTTGGTGAGCTTTCGTTAATTATCGTCGCCTCAGCCGGCCCTGATACCTGGCTCCACAGATGAGTCGACTTTTGCTATCGCTTCAACGCCAACAAGGGGTTTTACTTGCGCTTTTTGGCAGCTGTAGACCATAAATAGCGAAAGGATAGCTACTATAAGGTTTAGCGATTTGGTTTTCATAATTGTGAAAAGGGGGTATCGAAGGTAAATGTAATATATTTATTTATAATACATTATGACTTTTAAGGCGAAAAGTTTGGAGGAGCCTATAGAATAAAATCATTTGTACGCCATAAAACGCCTTTGAATTAGGTTATTGTCTTCGATTCTATAATTTTGTCATTCCTTAAATGGCGAGTCCAGAGTCCATGGTCGACAGGCTATAGAATTTGTGATAACCATGGACTATTGACCATCGTCTATCGACTAAAAAAGATGCTGCAAAGACCAAGAAGAAACCGCAAAAGCGAAGTGATCCGCCAGATGGTGCAGGAGACACACGTGAGCGCTGCCAATCTTATATTCCCGCTGTTTATCATTGAAGGGAACAATCAAAAAAGTGAAGTTGCTTCCATGCCGGGTATTTATCGGCATTCAGTTGATAATTTACTCCGCGAAGTTGAAAGCTGCCTGAAGCTGGGGCTGAAAGCTTTTGATCTCTTTCCTAACATTGAAGAATCGATCAAGGATAAATATGCTACGGAGAGCTATCGTGGCGGCAGTCTTTACCTGCGTGCTATTGCCGAGGTGAAAAAGAATTTTCCGGAAGCCTGCGTGATTACCGATGTAGCTATGGACCCCTATAGCAGCGACGGTCACGATGGTATCGTTGAAAACGGCGAAATACTGAACGACGAGACGCTGGAGGTTTTGGGTAAGATGGCATTGGCGCATGCACAATCTGGAGCAGATATTATCGCTCCCTCAGATATGATGGATGGCCGCGTTGGTTACATCAGAAATGTATTGGATGACAACGGATTTACGAATGTTTCTATCATGTCGTACACTGCCAAATATGCCAGCGCATTTTACGGACCGTTTCGTGATGCATTAAATTCAGCGCCAAAATTTGGTGATAAAAAAACCTATCAAATGAACCCGGCCAACCAGCGCGAGGCTTTGATAGAAGCCGACCTCGATGAGGCTGAAGGTGCAGATTTTCTGATGGTAAAGCCGGCACTTCCTTACCTCGACGTAATAAAGTTGTTAAAAGACAATACCGAATTGCCTATCGCCGCTTATAATGTGAGCGGTGAATATGCTA
>JAICXZ010000198.1 GCA_025934475.1 Mucilaginibacter sp.
ATACTCATGACGTAATTATCCGTTATATGCGTTTCAGAAGAGGCGAGACCAATGTGGGCCGCCGCGATGACGCACTGGGCGGAAATCCTGTTGGCAATATCATTGTCGACCACACTTCAACAAGCTGGGGTTTGGATGAGAACTTCTCTATGTATCGCCACATGTTCGATCCCGGGGACGGCTCGAAAGAAGAGAAACTGGGCACGGTTAATATTACCATCCAAAACTGCATGTATGCTGAATCACTCGACTACTGGAACCATGCATTCGGCAGCACAACCGGTGGCGAAAACAGTACACTGATCCGCAACCTATGGGCCGATAATACAGGCCGTAATCCTTCAGTGGGATGGAATGGAATATACAATTTTGTTAATAATGTGGTATTCAACTGGCACCACCGATCAATGGATGGCGGCGATTATACTACTAACTTCAATATCATCAACAATTATTTCAAGCCAGGTCCGGTAACGCCTAAAAATGAGGCTGTCGGACACCGCATATTGAAGCCAGAGTCGGGCCGCAGTAAGCTTAAAGAAAGGGTATTTGGACGTGTATATGCGGTTGGTAACATCATGGAAGGCTATCCGAAAGTTTCAGCTGATAACTGGGCCGGTGGCATACAGGTTGATGAGTTGCCGGATGCAGGTCCGTACAAACCTTACATGTACTCGGCTACACCGTTCCCGATGGCTCCGGTTACGATCATGACAGCGCAAAATGCTTTCAATTTCGTAACTGCCAATGTGGGTGCTACTTTGCCCGTGCGTGACGCGGTTGACAAGCGTATAGTTGAGCAGGTGCGTACAGGCAAGATCGCTTACAAAGAAGTAAAGACAGATACAGATTTTCAGTTCAAAGTGCGTAAATTACCAAAAGACTCCTACAAGTTAGGTATCATTACAGCACCTTGGCAGGTGGGTGGGTACCCTGATTACAAGGGTACGCCATACAAAGACAGCGATAGCGACGGCATGCCGGATTCATGGGAAACTGCCCATGGCTTAAATCCGCATAATGCTGACGACGCCAGCAAACTTGCCAAAAACGGCGGAGGTTACACAAATATTGAAGTATACCTGAATTCGGTTGCTGATAAAGGTGAGCACCGCATGACCAATGGTGAATTGAATTAATCTTGATAAACTGTGATTGGGTTTAGCAAAACGAAAATAGTTGGTTTAATTGTCGGGCTATTTGTTGGGGGTGTGCTTTGTCACACCCCCGCAATGTGCCAAAAGGCAAAAAAATCGGCGAAAGCATCATCGGCGCCTGTTACTGCGGAGAAGGACGGAAAGCTGGTTTATAAAGCAGACGAGAAAGGCGACCGGATTCCTGATTTTTCTTATTGCGGTTATATGGCCTCCGATCAGCCTATACCTGACAATGTCGCTGTGAAGGTTGTTGTGCCTGTTAAAAAAGGCGATGCTACTTTACGCATACAGGCAGCGTTAGATTATGTGGCAACTCTTCCGGTTGACCAAAATGGTTTTCGTGGGGCAGTATTGCTAAACAAAGGTGTTTACTCTGTCGAAGGCAGTTTAAAAATCAAGGCATCGGGTGTTGTTCTTCGCGGCAGTGGGATGGGAACAAACGGTACCCTGTTATTAGCAACCGGCCAGGACAGGAACACATTTATACAAGTCGAAGGGAAAAACGACCGGAAAGAATCAAAAGAAATTAAAATAACCGACGCTTACGTGCCGGTTAACGCATTTACATTTCATGTGGCCAATGCCAGTGATCTGAAGACCGGCGATATGATCATTGTACACAGGCCGAGCACCCAGGCGTGGATCAATGAGTTGGGCACCGATCATTTTGGAGGTGGTTTAACCGCTTTATCCTGGAAACCAGGTGAACGGGATATTTTTTGGGATCGCAAAATAACTTCGATAAATGAGACCGAAATTACTATTGATGCTCCTCTTACTACTGCTTTAGACACTAGCTATGGTGGTGGACTCATAGCCAAATACGAGTGGCCGGGACGCATCTCGCAAATTGGTATCGAGAATCTCGATCTGCAATCAGCTTATAACGCGGCCAATCCAAAAGATGAAGATCATCGCTGGATGGCTATCACGATGGAAAACGTTTCGGATGCCTGGGTGCGCCAGGTAACATTTGAGCATTTTGCAGGTTCGGCGGTGTTTGTACAGCAAACCGCCAATCGCGTCACCGTTCAGGATTGTAAATCATTGGCCCCCATATCAGAGATCGGCGGATTGCGCCGGAATACCTTCTGGACCATGGGCGGTCAAACGCTTTTTCAGCGGCTTTATTCGGTAAACGGGATCCATGATTTTGCAACCGGGTATTGTGCGCCTGGACCGAATGCCTTTGTGCAGTGTTCGGCATGGCAGCCCTACAGTTTCAGCGGTGGTATCGACAGTTGGGCATCAGGTGTCTTGTTCGATGTCGCCAACATCGATGGGCAGGCCCTAAACTACATGGATCGCGGCCAGGACGGACAAGGCGCCGGATGGAATGCTGCCAATAGCATGTTCTGGAATTGCTCGGCCGCCCGTGTTAACTGCGACAAACCGCCAACTGCCGAAAACTGGGCTTTTGGTACGTGGGCACAGTTTGGCGGCGACGGCTACTGGAATTCATCAAACGAAAATATTTCTCCGCGCAGTTTTTACTATGCGCAATTGGCCAACCGCTTACACCGGGACATAAGCAAACAGGCCGCTATATTACAAATTGAAACCGAGCCGTCAAGCAGCCCAACAGTTGCTGAAGCCGCCGCCCTAATGGCCGCAGCAAAAAGACCTGCGGTAACTATTGGCGATTGGGTTGACCGGGCACCGCAGCGCGATCCTATCAGCATCGCCTCAAACGGTGCCAGGACGATCGATCAGATTGGTTATCATGAATCGTCAAAACCAGGGTTAGCTCCAAAGATGACAGTGCGTAACGGCTGGCTGGTTAGGGGAGATGAAGTGCTGCAAGGCAAACACTTTGAAGCGCCATGGTGGAATGGTACCGTTAAGCCGGACTATCTCAAAAAGATCGCTAAACCCGATATTACCCGTTGGGTACCGGGCCGCACGGGAACAGGTTTGACGGATAACATTGATGATGTGGCCGACTGGATGCAGAAGGACAATATTATCGTGCTCGAGCACAATTACGGTTTGTGGTACGATCGTCGCCGTGATGACCATGAGCGTATCCGCAGGATGGACGGCGATGTGTGGCCACCATTTTACGAGTTGCCTTTTGCTCGTAGCGGGCAAGGCTTAGCCTGGGATGGTTTGAGCAAATACGACCTGACAAAATACAACCATTGGTACTGGAGCCGCCTGAAGCAATTTGCGGATATTGCCGATCAGAAGGGGTTGGTGCTTTTCCACCAGAATTTCTTCCAGCACAATATTATCGAAGCAGGTGCACATTATGCTGATTTCCCATGGAGAACCGCCAATAACATCAATAATACCGGTTTCCCTGAGCCCGTAAACTACGCCGGCGACAAACGCCAGTTTATGGCCGAACAATTCTACGATGTAACCCAGCTAACAAGGCGCAAACTCTTGACTGCCTACATTAATAAGTGCTTGGACAACTTCGTGGATAACACTGGTGTTATCCAGACTACCAGCGCCGAGTTTACCGGCCCGCTATCTTTTATGCAGTTCTGGGTGAGCACAGTGAAGCAGTGGGAGACTTTACACAAAAAGAAAGAAATTATCGGCCTTAGTGCTACCAAAGATGTACAGGACGCTATCCTGAATGATCCTTCCAGATCATCTGTTATCAATGTGATCGATATAAGATACTGGTACTATCAGCAAAATGGCGAGGCGTATGCGCCGCTTGGCGGCCAAAGCCTGGCGCCCCGGCAGGAGTTGCGCATTTATAAGCCTAAAGGATCATCTTTTGAGCAGGTTTACAGGGCGGTTCATGATTATCGTCAGAAATATCCGGATAAAGCTGTATTGTATTCTGCTGATGATTACGAGCACTTTGGCTGGGCGGTATTTATCGCCGGTGGATCGTTGCCATCGTTGCCGGCAACTACCGATAAAGGATTTTTGGCCGCCGCTTCGGCGATGCAAAGCGTTGAGCTGCCCGGCAATCCAAAAGGTCAATGGGCTTTGGGTAATACAGGAAAAGGTTACATTGTGTATAACAGCTCAAATGAGGCTGTCCGATTAAACTTGGTCGCGAATGCGAATTATACCGCTAAATGGATCGACCCAGAAACAGGCAAAGTACTGACAGGCGAAGAGCCGATAAAAGGCGGTAACGGTGTCGAAATTAAAAGTCCTAAAGCAGGTGCGGCTATTTTATGGCTGACCCGTATTTGATCGACTATGCTAAAAAGAATTTTTCTACAGGCTGTTGTTTGCTGTATGCTTTTCTCTTTCAAAAGCGATACTGAAACGGCATTGCCATTTTTAAAAATATCCGCTAATCATCGTTATTTCACCTCCGACGGCAAACCTTTCTTTTGGCTGGGGGATACCGGGTGGCTGTTGTTCTCAAAGCTTAACCGGGAGGATGCAGAAAAATACCTGGAGACGCGCAGGGAGCAAGGCTTTAACGTGATTCAGGTGATGGTTGTGCATAGCACTTCTGAGGTTAATGCGTATGGCGACTCCGCGTTGGTTAATCATAATATTGCCAAACCTTGCGTTACAGCCGGTAGTGATGTTTCTGATCCCAAACAATACGATTATTGGGATCACATTGATTGGATCGTCAATACTGCTGCCAAAAAAGGGCTATACATCGCGATGGTTCCTGTATGGGGATCGGTTGTAAAAGGCTCGCATATCAACCAGACTCAAGCTAAGGCGTATGCCACCTTCCTGGCAACCCGATACAAATCTTTTTCCAATGTGATCTGGATGAATGGTGGTGATATAGCTGGTAGCGACTCCCTGAAAGTTTGGAATACGATTGGCAACACACTGCATAATTTGAATCCTGATCACTTGATCACTTTCCACCCACGCGGCAGGAAGCAATCTTCCATCTGGTTTCAACAGGAGCCTTGGTTAAGTTTCAACTGCTTTCAATCAGGTCATCGCACTTACGGACAGGATACTTCAAAAACCGATTTCAAATACGGCGAAGATAATTGGCGCTATGTAGAAGCTGATTATAGCAAAAAGCCCACGAAGCCGACATTGGATGCCGAGCCGTCTTACGAAAATATACCTCACGGTTTGCATGACATTACTCAACCAAGATGGACCTCCGCTGATGTAAGGCGTTATGCTTACTGGTCGGTTTTTGCCGGAGCATGCGGATTTACCTATGGCAATAATGATGTGATGCAAATGCACAAGCCAGGTGAAAAGGTGGGCGCCTACGGTTCAAATACACCTTGGACCAAATCGATCAATGATCCGGGTGCACGCGAAATGGTTTACCTGAAGAAACTAATTCTGTCACGACCCTATTTTGAACGCATACCTGATCAGTTTTTAATAGCATCGGGGCAGGGCGAGAAATACGATCACTTAATTGCTACAAGGGGGAAAAAATACGCCTTCGTTTATACTTATACCGGACGTTCGATGGAAATAAACGGCACGGGGTTGGAAGGCAATAAAATAAAAGCGTCTTGGTACAGTCCACGGAATGGTAGCACGACATTAATCGGAACATTCGATAAATCAAAAGCCATGAAATTCGATCCGCCGGGTCAGCCTGCCGATGGCAATGATTGGGTTTTGGTGTTGGATGCCATCTAATGATAGCAAGATATAATGGTTAAAATTAAAAGCATCGGTATTGCATTTTTGGTCGGCATGGTTTTGCTTTCGTGCAAGGCCCGTAAGGACGTGTATCTTTTTACGTCTTTCCATGAGCCTGCCGATGCCGGATTAAGATTGCTGTATAGCCATGATGCTTATCATTGGACCGATCTTAACCACATATTTCTGAAGCCTGAAGTGGGTGAGGCGAAAATATTGCGTGATCCTTCCATAGCTCAGGGACCCGATGGTGTCTATCATTTGGTTTGGACAACCGCGTGGAAGAATGACAGGGGAATCGGATATGCTGAATCAAAGGATTTGATACACTGGTCGCCAGAGCAGCATGTCGAGGTGATGGCAAATGAGCCGACTGCCGTTAATGCCTGGGCGCCGGAACTATTTTATGATGACGTGAACAAACAGTTCATCATAACCTGGGCTTCCTGCATTCCCTTTCGTTTCCCGAGAGGAAAGGAAGATGAGAAGAACAACCATCGGCTTTACTACACAACAACCAAAGATTTTAAAACTTTTGCTCCGGCAAAGCTATTTCTTGATCCCGGTTTCAGTGTGATCGATCCTGAAATTGTAAAGGTCGCTAAAGGCAAATATGTGCTGGTAATGAAAGATAATACGCGGGATAACCGAAATATACTGGTAGCTTCCGGTAATAACCCATTGG
>JAICXZ010000538.1 GCA_025934475.1 Mucilaginibacter sp.
CGTTTCTCGAGGCCATCGGCCAAAATTGTTTACAGTGATAAATTGCTGGTTGCCCCATACCTCGAAAATGGCCGCGGCTTGATGTTCAGACTGGCTAACCTGCGCCGCAATACGTTGATCGACCTGGAGATCGAGATCATATTCTCATACAATGAGGATGTCGACGGCAGGATCATGAGACGATTCTATCAATTGGAGCTGGAACGGAAACGGGTAAGCATACTTACCCTCAACTGGACAGTAGTGCATCCACTTGATGAAAATAGTCCACTTAAGGACATGACGCCGGAAGACCTTGAGCGCACTGAGGCCACTTTCGCTATACTATTAAAGGCATTCGATGACACTTTCGCGCAAACAGTGCATTCACGAACTTCCTACCAGCATGACGACCTGGTTTGGGGCGGACGATTCAGGCCGGCGTTTGACCGGGACGAAGACGGGCGCATCGTTTTAGATCTGAGCAAGATTGGAGAATATATGGAGGCTGACCTTCCAGTACTTATAAAATCTAGCTAGATGATGCGCAAGCATCGATTTTTACGAGCTGACTTCGGATTTGTACAATACCCGCTACCGCCACCACCCCATCTTTGTTTAAAAAACAACGAAATGGAAAAGAACGACTCTAAAAGCTTTACTGCAAACTTTGAAGTTGACAGCTCGCCGCAACATGTCTTCAACTGCATAAAGGAAATTCCAAAATGGTGGACCAGCGATTTTTGCGGCAACAATGCAAAACTCCATGATGAGTTTGTGATTTGCCATCCGGGTGCACATTATTCGAAACAGCAACTGATTGAGCTAATTCCGGGCAAAAAACTAGTCTGGCTTGTTACCGAAAGTGAATTGAGCTGGCTTAAAAACAAGGATGAATGGACCGGCACCAAAATGGTTTTTGACATAAGCCATGAGCGCGATATGACGAAGCTTCAATTCACTCATGAAGGGCTAATTCCAGAAAAAGAATGTTATGACCGTTGTACGCAGGGTTGGAATATGGTCATTAAAGAGCAGCTTTTCAACTTCGTTACCGATGGCAAAACGATTTAGATGTAATTTTAACTAATAGCTTGATGTCGCTAAGGACTACTTCCGCCCTCCTTCTAATTTTCTGAGCATATCTTTGCCGTTTTCATTATGCGGATTTAACTCAAGCGATTTTTTATAATTGCTTATCGCCAAAGCTTTGTTGCCTGCATTCATATAAGCCTCACCCAAACTGTCATAAGCATTGAAGGAATTAGGGTGTTGTTTCACATTTTCGGTAAATAAGCCGATAGCATGGTCGAGGTGATGCGCCCTTAGCTGGGTGTAACCACAATTGTTGAGGAAATCTTCTGTTGGGGCGATTTTATAGCCAAATTCAGCTGACAGCAGTTCAAAACGCTTTTCGACATCCTGGTATGAGAAACTTTCGCTGGTGTAATAGTCGATGAACCAATCTTTAAAAATAAACTTCAATCCATCAAAGAGACTTTTATAAGGTACCGAGAAATGATTTTCGTCCGGATACTTTTTGAGATCCCAGTTAAACCAAGCAGGTGCATTATTTTTTAACTGCGCCGCCAGGGCGTCTACCTTTTGGGTATTTTCATTACCGATAGTAATAAAAAGCTTCCCGTTATGCGGGTGTGCGGTGCCCATCATCAATTTACATCGGCCAGCATATGATCATTAACTCCTCCTATGGCCGGGCTGATCAGGATCATCGCCGGAAAAAGCTCCGGTTTTGTTTCCTTTACATATAACGCAAACAGACCGCCGAGAGAATGCCCCGCCAATATCCGATACGGAGTTACTCGATAGTGTGAATCGATATATGGTATAACCTCTTCTTCAATATACCTTAAAAAGCGCCCGGCGCCCGAGGTAGTTAAAACCGTTGCACTATCCGTTTCGAAGCTGTTCGCCTGGGGATGAATAGGAGTAAAATCCCGGCCACGGTCGACATTAGTAATACCCACCACAATCATTTCGGGTATCCTGTTGCGGTCATATCCTGCCAGGAAATCGGCCATCGCAGAGGCATAGCTGAAGTGACTATCGCCATCAAGCAGGTATAATACAGGATAAGTATTTGTTGTGCTATTATGATCAGCAGGAAGATGCACCCAGAGTGTTCTGTCTTCTGATAAGACCTTCGACTTTAATAAAATCGCTTTATCATTATGAACCGGCAACGCATCCAGTTGCGCTATAGCTAATTGGGGAATACCGAATAATAGAGTTAACACCGCAATTAAAGCGTAACGCCAGCTCGTAAGGCTATACCGGTTTCTCATTTATATAATAATGGAGCTATTTCTTATCCTGGCAAAGCTCTATCAAAACACCGCTGGCACTCCTGGGATGAACAAAACATACCAGTTTGTTATCGGCGCCTTCTTTGGGCTTGTCATTCAGCAATATGAAGCCTTCCGATTTTAAACGTTGCATCTCGGCTTCAATATCTTCCACATCAAAGGCTATATGATGCAGTCCCTCGCCCCTTTTTTCAAGGAAATGATTAATGATGCTATCAGGCGAAACAGCCTCGAGCAACTCTATTTTATTAGGCCCTGATTGCAGGAAAGCGGTTCTTACAGCCTCTGATTCAACCTCCTCAACCTTATAGATTTGGGTATTCAATAGCTTTTCATAAATCGCTCCCGCGGCCTTAATATCCTTTACGGCAATACCGATATGCTCGATCTTTCTCATTCTCAAATATTGCAAATAATTACGTTTAGCTGATTAATTCACCTTATTTTTAATGATTATAAATAAAAAGTTTACTTATCTTTGTACTGTTAAATATACACACGATGAATCTTCCAATATACCTGGATAATAATGCTACCACACCGATGGACCCAAGGGTGCTTGAGGCTATGATCCCTTATTTTACGCAAAAATTCGGGAACGCAGCCAGCCGCAACCACCCCTTTGGCTGGGTAGCTGAAGAAGCTGTTGACTATGCCCGCGAGCAGGTTGCAAAACTGATTGGTGCAAGCGAAAAAGAGATCATTTTTACATCCGGCGCCACCGAGGGCGATAACCTCGCTATCAAAGGCGTATTTGAGATGTATAAGGATAAAGGTAACCATATTATAACCGCGGTTACCGAACATAAAGCGGTATTGGACACTTGCAAACACCTTGAGAAATTAGGTGCCCGTATTACTTATCTCCCTGTAAAAGAAGATGGTCTGATCGATCTTGCTGAACTTGAGGCCGCTATGACACCTGAAACTATTCTGGTTTCTATCATGTATGGCAACAACGAGATCGGTGTTATACAACCGGTTCGCGAAATATCGGCGATTGCCCATAAACATGGCGCATTATTCATGACTGATGCGACGCAAGCAGTTGGCAAAATTCCCGTTGACGTAAATGCTGACGGTATCGACCTGTTGGCTTGTTCAGCGCATAAAATATACGGCCCTAAAGGCGTTGGCGCGTTGTATGTTCGCCGTAAAGGACCGAGAGTAAAAGTTACAGCACAAATGGACGGTGGCGGTCACGAGCGCGGTATGCGTTCGGGTACGCTGAACGTTCCGGGCATTGTTGGTTTCGGTAAAGCATGTGAACTGTGCTTACTGGAAATGGATAGTGAAGCA
>JAICXZ010000807.1 GCA_025934475.1 Mucilaginibacter sp.
AAACCCGACAACGGACCGGCGGGCAACAGGTGATGCAAGCCATTTTGCACCCAAACAAAAACATCCGCGATAAGCTGCATCGGGTACCTCGACCAGGCAAAAATAGACTGGAACATGAACAAGAGCACGCCGAAAAAGATGACGAAGCCTAATATGGCATGCGTAAGAATTTTATCGATCTTGTTGCTTAAGGTTTCATCTTTTGCCGTTTCGGGCACTTGCACCGTGTCGTACAGCAAATCGTTTATAAAGTTATAACGGGCTATCGTTTCGGCGGCCTGCGCCTTTTGCGAATGGAAGGAAAATTCTTTTTCCAACTCCTCTATGCGGTCGCTTTGCGACGGCGAGATAAACTTAATGGTTTCGTGCTGGTGTGCCAGCTGCAGCGCATAGTACGGATTATCAAGCTTTAACTCGCCGCTTATTTTCCCTATTAACTGCGGAGCTAAAGCTTCCACGTCAATGGTCTCTTCCTGCAGCGCTATCTTGTTGGCGTACGTTATCGTAGTTTTTAACTTATCAACGCCTTCTTTTCTCCTTGCGGAGATGGGAACGACGGGTACGCCCAATTTTTTCGCCATCAGGTCGGCATTGATAACTATGCCTGCCTTATCAGAAAGGTCAGTCATATTCAAGGCGATAATAACAGGTATTTTTAAGTCGGCTACCTGCGAATAGAGCAATAAATTCCTTTTCAGGTTGGTAGCATCGATTATAACGATGGCCAGGTCGGGATGCAGTGGATTCGCCTTATCGGCCAATATGGAAAAAACGATAGATTCGTCCTGACTTTTTGGATACAGGCTGTAGGCGCCTGGCAAATCAAATATTTCGGCAACGCGACTATCCGGCAATTGGCAATAGCCGGTCCTTTTATCAACTGTAACCCCCGGAAAATTTCCAATTTTTTGGTTTAAACCGGTTAATGTGTTAAAAAGAGTAGACTTACCGGTATTGGGATTTCCTACGAGCGCAACTCTTATATCGGCTTTCAATGGTTAAACTACTGCAAAATAATCGTCGAGGCCTCGAACTTACGTAAGCTAAGCTGGTAGCCCGCCACATTAATAGCTATCGGATCGCCAAGCGGCGCAATGCGCGAAACGGTAATCTCTTCGCCCGGCAAGCATCCCATCTCCATCAATTTTACCGACATTTCGAGGTCAGTAAATTCCTTTACAATCCCTGCCTCGCCTACTTCCAGTTGTGATAGCTTCATATTTTTTTTAAAACTTAGGCCAAATGTAAACCTTATTTAGTTTTAATCCAAATAAGATTACCTGATCCTTATCACATTTTTTGTTAAACGGCGGTCATTTTTTTAACAAAAACGCGGTGTGTTAGGCTTCGAAACTGTTTTTATTTGCCCAAAGTGCGGGCAATGGCAGCTTTTGTGAAAAATGCCGCATGACGAAAAAGACATCACCCCCAGCAGCCCTAACCATAACAATTTACTTTTTATCATAGCGCATACCATAAACGGTTAATAAAATACCAAATCCTGCCATCGAGGCCCCTACCGCATCGGCAAACAAATCGTCCCATTCGCCGCTTCGCCAGGTGAATATCCATAGCTGTAGCAACTCGATAACGCCGCCGTACAAAATAGCCACGGCGATGATGAGCAACACAGCTTTATACGGCACACGCGCAATAATTTGTTGCTTTAATACGCCGTAAAAACTTAAAATAACCAATACAAAAAAGAAGCCGCAATGTACCAGCTTATCAAAGCCCGGAAAAAACATTGGCGAATTTGACACCGCGCCAAGTTTAATGCTGCACATGATTAAAATAAACAAAGCCCACAAAATAGCGGGCCTGTAATATTTAAACACTTTTTTCATTAATCGCCGATCAATGATTTGTAGTCATCTGCTTTTAGCAATGTATCCAGCGCGGCGGCGTCCTTAACAGTCACTTTTACCATCCATCCGTCGCCATAAGGGTCGGAGTTAACCAATTCGGGCTTACTATCGAGCAGGGGATTAACCTCTGTAATAATACCGGCAACCGGCATAA
>JAICXZ010000820.1 GCA_025934475.1 Mucilaginibacter sp.
AGGTTTGGGCCTGGAACCAAAAACGGGTGCTGAAAATAAAACGCTTTGTTGACCACATGTTTTGCATCCTGCCTTTCGAGGTGGATTTTTATAAGCGGTGGGGTGTGAAGGTTGATTATATCGGCAATCCGTTACTGGATGCTATTGCTGCATTTAAGCCTAGCCCGGAATTTTTAAAAGAGAACGGCCTGGAAGGAAAGAAGATTATCGCCTTGTTGCCAGGCAGCCGCAAACAGGAAATAACCCGCCTGCTGCCTGATATGCTGTCTGTAGCCGAGAATTTTCCCGATTACCAGTTCGTCATCGCCGGGGCGCCGTCCTTTAACCCTGATTACTACGCGCCTTTTATCGGCACAAAGAATATTCCGGTTGTTTTTAACGCTACGTATGATCTTTTAAGCCACGCGCATGCGGCAATTGTAACCTCGGGCACGGCCACACTGGAAACGGCGCTTTTTCATGTACCCCAAGCCGTGGTTTATAAGGGCAGTCCCATTTTTATAGGTTTAGGCAGATTGGTTGTTAAAGTCAAATTCATTTCACTGGTAAACCTGATCATGGACAGGGTAATCGTTCATGAATTGATACAAAACGACTGCTATCCGCAAAGCATCGGCGAAGAGTTGAAAAAGCTTTCCATGGATGGCCCATACCGCGCGGACATGCTTCAAAACTATACTGAACTCGATGAAAGAATGGGCGAACCAGGTGCCTCGGCGCATGCCGCGGCACTCATCATAAATTATCTTTCGGGTAAAAATAGGTAGGGGGTGTAGCGTAGCACTACACCTGCTACACCTGTAGCTTATTTTGCAAATAATTGATATTTAATAATTTATGTATTAGGATATTTACTACTGACAAGATCTTGTCAGTATTCCGGGGGGATTTGCATAGGTGGGAGCCCTGATTCAAGATCATCGGCAGTTATCCAGATCGCTCCGCTGCAGACCCATCGGCTCAAATTTAAGTTCCCGGCTGTCGATGGCGTGTTGGGCGCCGTAATGCAGTACCAGTTTGCCGCTTTGGCTGATATTTGCCGAAACCGAATCGGCGGCGCCTAAAATGCGGTTATAAAACCCGGCCGAAAAGGTGGCGATGCCCTTATCTATTTTTAGGGCATCGTCATCATTAAAAATGATAATGGGTTTTACGTTCGGCGAATCCAGCTTTACACAAACTTGGTAAAAGTTTTTGTTCATGTACTTATACATCCCGTAATGAACAACCTTGCCGCTAAAATGTACCTGGCCGTATTCAGCATTGCGCTTTTTGGCCAGGTCCGCTTTGTTCATGCTGTTATAGTATTGTGAAAAGATGATACTGACAAGCAGGAAAGCGAACAAGCCCATCATGCCAAATACCCTTTTATTATCCATTTGCATAGCGTAAAGATAAAAAGTTAAAAAAAAGACTTCCGAAGTTTTTAAGCTCCGGAAGTCTTTTCGTTTACTCCAAACAAATAAGCCTATTTCCCGGCAGCCGGTGCAGGCAGCGGAGTCGCATATTTATCGTAAAAGTTGATCGGAATTCCCAGTTTCTGCAAGCCCGGCAGGATAGTACCCTGGCTTCCAACGATCACGATGCGCAGGTTATCGTAGTCCATATACTTCTTGGCCACGCGCAGCACGTCATCAGCGGTTACGGCGTTAATTTTCTGCAGGTAAGTCCGGTAAAAATCGGCCGGCAGGTTATTGATCAAAATATTGCTGGCGAACGTAGCCGTACGCGCCGGATCTTCCAGTCCGCGGGCGAACGAGCCATTATAAAGGGCTTTGGCATTGGCTAATTCTTCGTCGGTTACTTTTTCGGTACGGATGCGGTTCACCTCGTC
>JAICXZ010000086.1 GCA_025934475.1 Mucilaginibacter sp.
AAATTCTAAACTCTAAGTTCTATTTTTTGTCATTTTAGAATTTAGAGTTTAGCAATTATAATTTGAGAGCGGCTTAGACGCGGACCTTCTGGTACCTCGCCAGCTTCTCATACAAGCCCTTGGGATCAAATGGTTTCAGGATGTAATCGTTCATGCCCGCGTTTTCGATCTCGTTGATCTCGCTGTTCAGCATTGAAGCGGTTAGTGCAATTATTGTCAACTGCTTGTAATAAGCTTCCTCCTTCGAGCGGATGATCTGTGTCGCCTCGAGGCCGCCCATTACCGGCATGTGGATGTCCATCAATACTACGTCCAAGTTTGGATTTGCTTCTACCTTTTCCACCGCTTCCTGCCCATTCTCAGCAAACTCAATGTTTGCACCCCACTTAGTAAGCACCTTGTTGATCAATAACCTGTTGATTTGATTGTCGTCAACAACCAGTACGTTCAATTGTAAACCTGTTTCCACTATATTATTGTTATTAGCAGCCTTTATTGGCTCTTTGTCAAATTTAATTGTAAACCAGAAAGTCGATCCTTTGCCCGGAACACTATCCACATGAATCTCGGCGCCATGCAGTTCGATCAGCTTTTTGGTGATCGCCAAACCGAGGCCGGTACCTCCGTATTTACGCGAGGTGCTTGATTCGGCCTGCTTAAACGACTCAAAGATGGTGTTTATTTTGTCATTAGCAATGCCTATACCCGTATCCGAGATGGCGAAACGTATCTTCACATAGCTTTCCGTCTGCCCCATTACCTGTAAATCGATGGTTACGCCGCCTTCGTCAGTAAATTTCACAGCGTTACCCATCAGGTTCAGCAACACCTGGCAAAGCCGGGTTCTGTCGCCGATGATCGTTTGGGGAACAGCTCCGTCGATATTATATCTTATGTAAATCTTTTTCTCGCTTGCATTGAACTGCATCGAGCTGGCGATACTCTGCACCAAGTCATGCACCTCTACCGGTGTACGCTCCAGTTCAATATTGCCGGTTTCTATCTTCGTGAAATCCAGCACATTATTGATCAGCGTCATCAGGTTTTCGGCCGAGAATTTGAGGATACCCAGGTTTTCTTTGCGTATCTCTTCTGTGTTATCATCCAGCAACAAGTGCGACATGCCGATTACCGCATTCAGCGGCGTCCGAATCTCGTGACTCATTACCGAAATGAACATGTCTTTAGCACGGCTCAACTGCAATGCCTCTTCCTTAGCCGAAATCAATTCCATCTCAGCCCTCTTTTTGGCTGTGATGTCGATGATCACCTCTATGTACTTATCAACAGCGCCGTCTTTGTCAAGAATAACAGAATTGATAACCGATATCCATAGCGGCTGCCCATCTTTACGATATACCAGTAAATCGACCTCGAAAGATTGCTTGTTGCGCGAAAACTCCCTGGATTTATAGATGATAGACATATCGGTAAGCTCACCCTTGAGTATGTCGCCCAAAGGTTTACCCTGTGCATCTTCGATGCTATATCCGGTTATTTTTTCGAATGCTTTATTAACCCATTCAACTTTGCCCCGCCGGTCATTGATAACAACGCCGCTGGTGGTACTGCTGGCCACCATAGACAGCATCGCATTTTGCTCCTCGGCTTTTTTACGTTCGCTAATATCAACCATTACGCCAACCTGGCGTTCGATATTACCGGCTTCATCCAGCAGCGGCGTATTTGAAACGTGCACCCAAATTGGCGTGCCGTTTTTGCGATATATTTTAAGCTCGATCTCGAAAGGGCGATTTTCATTAGCCGCTTCGACTGCCGAGTTGTAAACGGTCATATCCGTTTCGTCACCTATAAGCATTCTATCGTACGAGCGGCCGCACATCTCGTTCAGCGAATACCCCAGCAATTTTTCCTGGGCCTCGTTGATCCAAATTATTTTCCCTTCACCGTCTCGTATGATAATACCGCTTGGCGATTTACGTGCCGCAAACGAAAGAATATCCAGGTCGCTCTCAGCCTTACGCTGCGAGGTAATATCCCGCCCTGTGGCGTACCACTTTCCTTCTTTAAATACCAGTTGCCAGCCAATCCATTTTAGTTCACGGGTTGTTGTCAATACAGGTGTAGAAATGTCGAATGAGCGCCGTTGTTTGGCCATCCCGTTCTTGATCATCTGGCGGGATGAGACGGTAATGCCTTCAGAAAAGAAATTCCAGAAAACATGGCCTATGGCTTGCGATGGCTTATATCCCAAAACATCGGCCGCCGCCTGATTGATCATCTCGATACGGTACTCCTTGTCCATCACACAGTGTATCCCTGCCGATGAATTAAAGAGATTATTAAAATCTTTATCCCGCTGGCGCACTTCTTTTAGTTCCATCCGTTGGCGATTCGAAACCAGGTGCGAGATCACATTGCCGGCCAGTGTACATAGGGCCTGCAATTGGTCGTCCTGTAGTTTGCGCGGAACAACGTCCATTACGCAAAGCGCACCCAAACGATACCCGTTAGGATCAATCAGCGGCGCTCCGGCATAAAAACGAATATGCGGTTCGTTTACAACGAATATGTTATTTCTAAGCGTTTCGTGCAGCAGCAGGTCTTCTATCTCGAGAGCCTGTCCACCAGCGATGGTATGTGTGCAAAAGGCATCTGCCCGGGCAGTATGTTTCAGGTCGACGCCAACGCTCGATTTGATCCACTGCTTATCTGCATCAATAAAAGTAATGAGGGCAATTGGGGTTCCGCACACAAAGGAAGCCAGGCGCGCAATCGCGTCCAGTTCCTTCTGCGGCGAATTGTCCAGGTGCTGGTAGGCACCAAGGGCTGTCAGGCGTTTATCTTCTGAAACTACTTGTTGAATTTTGTTCACTGTCTGTTCCGGGCATTATTGCCGGTACAATGGAAAATTTTCCATCAACCGATGCACCCTTTTACGTATTTTACGCAAAGAAGGTTCATTCTCCGGATCAGTAATTACAGCATCAATAAGTTCAACAATCTGGTCCATTTGCTTCTCTTTTAAGCCGCGGGTAGTGATGGCAGCAGTGCCTACGCGAATACCCGAAGTAACGAACGGCGACTTATCATCAAACGGAACCATATTTTTATTCACAGTTATATCGGCAGCAACAAGAGCATTCTCTGCAGCTTTACCGGTAATATTTTTATTGCGAAGGTCGATCAGCATCAGGTGGTTATCGGTACCGCCCGAAATAAGTTCGTAACCGCGGCTAACAAAGGCCTGGGCCATAGCCGCAGCATTCTTTTTCACCTGAACGATGTATTTCATGTAGTCTTCGCTCAAGGCTTCGCCGAAGGCAACCGCCTTAGCAGCGATGATATGCTCCAGAGGACCGCCCTGCGTACCAGGGAATACGGCCATATCCAGCAGCGACGACATCATTCTAATTTCACCCTTTGGTGTTTTAAGACCCCATGGATTTTCAAAATCCTTACCCATCATAATGATACCACCACGCGGGCCACGCAAGGTTTTATGTGTAGTAGTGCTTACAATATGGCAGTATGGCAGCGGATCATTCAGCAAGCCCCTTGCGATTAAACCTGCAGGGTGTGAGATATCGGCCAAAACCAGAGCACCTACCTTATCAGCTACTTTCCGGATGAACTCATAATCCCAATCACGTGAGTAAGCCGAAGCGCCGCAAATGATCATCTTTGGCTTTTGCTCCAGGGCAACTTTCTCCAGATGCTCATAATCCACACGACCGGTCTCCTTTTTAACTCCATAAAAATGAGGCTCGTACAATTTACCCGAAAAGTTTACGGGCGATCCATGAGTTAAGTGACCACCATGAGAAAGATCAAAACCTAATATTTTGTCTCCGGGTTGCAGGCAAGCCAGCATCACGGCAGCATTTGCCTGGGCTCCTGAGTGTGGCTGAACGTTCACCCACTCGGCATTGAACAACTGTTTAGCCCGGTCGATAGCAATAGTCTCGATCTCGTCAACCACCTGGCAGCCGCCATAATAGCGTTTACCGGGCAACCCTTCGGCATATTTATTGGTAGCAACAGAGCCTGCGGCCTCCATCACCTGCCTGGTCACAAAGTTTTCCGAAGCGATCAGTTCAATGCCTTCCTCCTGGCGTTGTTGCTCGTCATCCAGCAGCTTAAATATCAGTTTGTCTCTTTTCATGTCGGGGTTTAAAATCGGCGGCTAAGTTATGAATTAGATACGAGATATGGGGCTGGTGATTAGTGATTTGTTAACTTGTGAGTAGGAATATTGGAGAAAAATCAGCTAACAGGTCAAAAGATTTTTGTTTTGGCAAAAACTAAACCTTTAATTTATATTTTCTTATAGCTAAAACCTGATGAAATACTTCGCATTTGTTTTGATATTACTGCTTTCTGCCAAATTTTCAAACGCACAAAAACCTTTTGTGAATTTTTTTGATACTGCGGAAAGTATTCAAAAAAAGCACCCGGAAAACTACATTATTCCAATCAAAGCGATTATAAAGCTAAAACCGGATTCTGCGGATCAATTTTTTAGCTTTTGGTGCCAATCTATGATGACCTATTATTCGTTTTTTGGCGATTACCGAAGTACCCTTTTGTATAGTGACGAGTGGCACAATGGCAATCGGGGTTTGATAAAAGAAGAAGCTAAGTGCGACACAGCCTTTGTTAAAGAACATCATCTAGTCAATGCAGAAGAATATATTACTTCCCAGGCTTCTAAACACCAGGTTGTAATGATCAATGAAGCTCATTATTTTCCGGCTAATCGTGCTTTTGTATTATCCATGCTGAGGCGCTTTTATGACACTGGTTATCGATACATGCCAATCGAGACTATTGGCGATTCGCTCATTAACGAGAAAAAATATCCCGACTTAAATACTGGATTTTATACAAAAGAACCAATGTATGGTGAAATGATACGGGAAGCTAAAAGAATTGGATTCAAGATTATTCGATATGATTACGGATTGGACAAATGTGACGATAAGGGCAAAGACGGTTACTATTGCGATCGTTTTAGAGATTCATTAATGGCGGTTCACCTCAACGAAATAATTAAAAGGGACCCGCAGGCTAAAATACTTGTCTATGCCGGGCATGACCATATACATGAAGGAACCACGACCAGCTGGAAAAAAATGGCACAGTTTTTTAAAGAAATGACCGGCATCAATCCATATACCGTGGAAACTACTGTGCAACTGGAGCATTTTTATCCGCAGATGGATCATAAAGAGTTTGTTGCCGTGAATCGGCTGTCTAAAATTTCCAAACCGGTGATAGCTTTAAAGGGTGATGAGCCATGGCACGGCGATTTTGTAGATGTAACTGTAATATTCCCGAAATATCTGAACAAAGGCTCGCGACCTTCTTACCTGAGCCTTGATGGCCGAAGGAAATTTTACAACGTTGGCGGACGGGGCATCAAACCTGGCGAGCTTGTCCAAGCCTTTTATGCTAACGAGAAACCCGGACAACGAATTCCCGCTGATCAATTCATTGCCGGGAACCAAAATGAAGGATTATACCTCTTTAAAGGGAAATATGAACTGGAGATTAAAGATGATAATGGTAATTTATTGAGATCAACCAAGATAGTCGTAAACTAATATGTGTGGACCAGCCGAGCCTGCAATTGTTGAATGACGATTATAGCTTTGGTCTTTCTGCTTTTAGCTTTCAGCTCACTACGCTGCCGAAATCCAAAAATTATTGAATCCCAATCCTATCTGAATTTTGATCAACTCCTGCTGTAGCATCTCGAGCATTGCCAGGAAGTTATAGACAAAATGCACCTTGTTTTCTGAACGACTAGCTATCGACTTGAAATCGAGCTTTTCGTTGATGGCAAGCAGATCATTGATGGCGCGCTTTTGTTCTTCGATCGTGTATGGATACTGAACCACGGTATGTTTTACCTCTTCGGTACGGTTCTGGAAGCGTTTAGTTACTCTCTCGTAAACCTTCATCAGCTTGTATAGACTGATCTCGGAAAGCTCTTCGCCTGGTACGCTCACATTACCCACTTGCTGAAGATCGTAGGCAATATTGCCACGTTTTTCGCGGGCAAAGCGGTCTTCCTCCATCGGGCGCAACTGCTCGCAAATTTCTTTGAACTTCTTGTACTCGATCAGCTTGCGAATCAGTTCTGCTTTCGGGTCATGCTCGCTGCCCTCCTCAGCCTCATAGCGCGGCAACAGCATTTTGGCCTTGATGCGCATCAAGGTAGCCGCCACGTAGATGAACTCGCTGGCCAGTTCCATGTTCAGGCTGTTCATCTCATGGATATAGTTCAGGAAATCGTCCGTAATACGGGCGATTGGAATATCGTGTATATCCAGTTCATCACGCTCGATGAAAAACAACAGCAGGTCAAACGGGCCTTCGAATTGTGGTAACCTTATCGCAAAACTTTCTTCAGTCATCAGAAATCAAAAGTATATGGAAACAACTCCGCTCGTCGGCAAAAGTTATTAAGAAATGAAAAAGAAAGTGGAAAACTTTTCCCGGGCAGAACACAGAAAAGGCTTATCATTACACTGTTAAACTTTTACAGCCGAAGAGTGTTATTACACTATTAATTAAGTTTCTAAACGTATTCACAATAAAAAAGCTTATTTTTGTAAGCTTAATTTTTTAAGGACACCCATGCAGGTAACGGCCGGAGATTTACTTCAAACAATAAATTATCCTTCTGATTTAAAGCAACTTACCGAAGAGCAACTCGAACAGGTTTGCAACGAGCTGCGTCAATATATTATCGACGTGGTCTCTGTAAACGGCGGCCATTTCGGGGCAAGTCTGGGTGTGGTTGAGTTAACCGTTGCTTTACACTATATCCTTAACACACCTTACGACCAGCTGGTATGGGATGTGGGCCACCAGGCGTACGGGCATAAGATACTTACCGGTCGCCGCGATGTTTTTCACACCAACCGTATTCACGGCGGTATCAGCGGCTTTCCGAAGCGTTCCGAAAGCGAGTATGATACTTTTGGTGTTGGACACTCTTCTACTTCAATCTCCGCTGCTTTAGGTATGGCGGTGGCTTCGCAATATAAAGGCGAAACCGATCGTCAGCACGTGGCGATTATAGGCGATGGAGCCATGACTGCCGGCATGGCCTTCGAAGCGTTGAACCATGCGGGTATCGAAAACTCGAACCTGCTGGTTATCCTGAACGACAATAATATGTCGATCGACCCGAATGTGGGTGCGCTGAAGGAATATTTGACTGACATTACTACCTCGAAACCATATAACCGTTTCAGGGATGATATAGCCCATGTGTTGAGTAAAATCTCGTCTATGGGCCCGGACGCTTTCAAATTCGCCAAGAAATTTGAAAAGAGCATCAAAGGCACGCTGCTCAAAAACAGCAACCTGTTTGAAGCGCTGAAGTTCCGTTACTTTGGTCCTATCGACGGGCACAATGTGAAACACCTGGTAAGGGTGCTCCGCGATCTGCGCGACATTCCCGGGCCAAAACTATTACACTGTGTTACGGTAAAAGGTAAAGGCTATGCCCTTGCCGAAAAGGACCAGACCAAGTGGCATGCTCCCGGGCTGTTCGACAAGATCACGGGCGAGATCAAGAAATCAAAATCAGACAAACCACAACCTCCAAAATATCAGGATGTATTTGGTCATACCATTATTGAGCTGGCAGAGCAAAATCCGAAGATTATGGGCATTACGCCTGCCATGCCTTCGGGATGTTCGCTTAATATGATGATGAAGACTATGCCCGATCGCGCATTCGACGTGGGCATTGCTGAGCAACATGCGGTAACATTCTCAGCCGGTTTAGCGACGCAAGGATTAGTGCCTTTCTGCAATATCTATTCCAGCTTTATGCAACGGGCATACGACCAGGTGATCCACGATGTTGCTATTCAGAAGCTAAACGTGGTGTTCTGCCTCGATCGTGCCGGCATTGCCGGAGCTGACGGACCTACGCACCATGGCGCTTATGACCTGGCTTACATGCGTTGCATCCCGAATATGATTGTTTCGGCGCCGATGAACGAGGAAGAGCTGCGCAACCTGATGTACACCGCCCAACAGGAAAATATGGGTCCGTTTGTGATCCGCTATCCACGCGGCACCGGTGTTATGGTCGACTGGCAACGCCCGATGAAGGCGATCCCGGTTGGCAAGGGCCGCAAGGTAACCGATGGTGAGGATGTGGCCATAATTTCTATCGGCGCTATCGGAAACGAAGCCGTTAAGGCGATTGCCGCTTTAAATGAAGAAGGTTTTTACCCGGCTCATTATGATCTGCGTTTTGTAAAACCGCTGGACCAGCCTTTGCTGCACGAAGTATTCAAGAAATTCGGCAAAGTGATCACTGTTGAAGACGGCTGTCTCGAAGGCGGTATGGGAAGCGCTGTACTTGAATTCATGGCCGATAATAACTACAGCGCGGAGGTAGTTCGCCTGGGCATTCCTGATCAATTCATCGAGCACGGCGAGCAGCCTGAGCTTTGGTCCGAATGCGGTTATGATGCCAAGTCGATTGCGCAACAGGTTCACAAAATGGGCATCAAGCGCGCGGCGCATACCATAGCGTCGTAAATCAAATTATTTCTTAGGGTACAGACTTTGTAAAACATATTCCTGCATCACAGAAAGCC
>JAICXZ010000478.1 GCA_025934475.1 Mucilaginibacter sp.
CAGAGATTTACTAAATCTACATTTTGCAGAGCTTGAAGCGCCAGTTGCTGCGATGCCTCGTTTACATTATAAGGCGGCTTTACCTTGTTCATCACCTCGATGATCTCCTCACTGGCGAAGGCCATACCTACCCGCAGACCCGCCAGGCCCCATGCCTTTGACAGGGTTTGCAGCACCACCAGGTTGGCATATTCGGTCAGCTCCTGGATAAAAGTTTTTTGGCGACTAAAGTTGATATAGGCCTCATCAATCACTACAATGCCTTTGAAATTGGCCAGCACGGTTTCCACATCATCGCGGTTCATCGAATTGCCCGTCGGGTTATTAGGCGAGCAGATAAAGATCAATTTGGTCTTATCGTCGATTGCTTCGGCAATGCCTTCCAGATTCAGTTGATATTCTTCGGTGAGCGGAACGCGTTTGATTGCGATATCATTAATATTAGCCGAAACCTCGTACATACCATAGGTTGGCGGAACAAGGATCACATTATCCACACCCGGATTACAAAAGCTGCGGAACAGGATATCGATTGCCTCATCGCTGCCGTTGCCCAAAAATATGTTGCGTGGCGGCACACCTTTGATCTCGCTCAAACGCAGCTTAACCTGGTATTGCAGCGGATCGGGATAACGATTATAGTTTTGTTCCAGCGGCGAGCCGAAAGCGTTTTCATTCGCGTCCAGATACACACTCGCCTCACCCTGGAACTCGTCGCGTGCCGAAGAGTAGGGCTTAAGGTTTTTGATGTTGGATCTTATGATATTGTTGATGTCAAACATTGCTTTTTCTTTCTTTTCATCTGAACTAAGATTTATAGGATTTTAAGATTATAGGATTTGATCTTATCATCCTTTAATCTTAAAAATCATAGTTCAGACATCCTTACTGTTACCGCATTCCTATGCGCCTGCAAACCCTCCAATTCCGCCAAAGTCTCCACCGTCGGCCCGATATTCTTTATCCCTTCCGGCGTTATATGCTGAAACGTAACCTTCTTCACAAACGAATCAACTGACACGCCCGAATAAGCCTTAGCATAAGCGCTTGTAGGCAGTGTGTGATTGGTGCCTGAAGCATAATCCCCTGCGCTTTCCGGCGTCAGATTGCCAAGGAACACCGAACCTGCGTTGATAATTTTATCAATTATCAGTTGCCAGTTAGCAGTAGATAAAATTAGGTGCTCAGGTGCATATTCATTACTGAAAGCCATCGCCTCATCCAGGTTGTTAACCAGAATGATGTACGAATTATCGATCGCTTTTTGGGCGATCTGAGCTCTTGGTAACACCGGCAACTGTTTTTCTAATTCTGCTATCGTTTTCTCTGCGATGTCTTTCGAAGTCGTAACCAAAACTGATTGGCTATCCACGCCATGCTCAGCTTGTGCAAGTAAATCTGCAGCGATATAGGCCGGAATTGCGGTTTCATCAGCGATTACCAGGACCTCTGATGGCCCTGCTGGCATGTCGATGGCGGTGTTGGTGGTTGATTGTATGATGGTTTTGGCTTTGGTCACGTACTGGTTTCCGGGGCCGAATATCTTGTCGACTTTGGTAATGCTTTCAGTACCATAAGCCATCGCCGCTACTGCCTGTGCACCACCAATGAGGTAGATCCTTTCGATTCCCAGCAGTTGGGCTACATAAGCAATAAAACCATTTACTTTACCATCCTTTTGCGGTGGCGAGCAAATTACAATCTCGCGGCAGCCCGCAATCCGTGCCGGGATACCCAGCATCAGGAAGGTACTTGGCAGAACGGCTGTTCCGCCGGGGATGTATAGCCCGACTTTCTCAATCGGCCTCAATTCGCGCCAGCAGGTAACGCCGGGCATGGTCTCCACCTTGTCCTCAGTTTTTAATTGCGACTGGTGAAATTTATAGATGTTTTCATAGGCCGTTTGCAGGGCCAGTTTTTGTTCGGGCAGCAGGGTAGCGGCCAGCCCGACCAGTTCCTCCTTTTCGATGGTTAGACTTTTCAGCTCAACATTATCGAAACGGGCGGCATATTCCAGCAAAGCTTTGTCACCGTTAGCCCGCACATTTTCAATCACCCCTTCCACCACGGCGCGTATTTCTTCTGCCGGGTCAACATTACGCTGAACCAGTTTCTGAATATCGCTTTTGCTCAGATCGGAATAGTTGTATGTTTTCATTGCTCGAAACTGCAACTATAAAATTATCTTCTCAATCGGCATTACTACAATGCCCTGGGCGCCTGCCTGTTTTAGCTGACTTATTCTGTCCCAGAAATCGCGTTCCGGAATCACTGTGTGGACAGCAACCCAGCCTTCCTCAGCCAGTGGCACTACCGATGGGCTTTTTACCCCTGGTAGCAGATTAGTAATAGCCTCTAAATTATCTTTCGGCGCATTCAATACCACATATTTGGTTTCTTTGGCGCGGAGTACTGATTGAACACGCTGAATGAGTTCTTTGATCAGTTCTTCATTTTCGCTGCCTTTACGACCGATCAATACAGCTTCGGATGACATCACATCGGCGTAAGGTCGTAGCCCGTTGCTTTTCAGTGTGCCGCCGGTCGAAACCAGGTCGCAGATCGCGTCTGCCAAGCCCAAACCGGGTGAAATTTCTACTGAACCGGATATGGTACGAATCTCCGATTCGATGCCATGCGACCTTAGAAATTTACCCAGTTTAACCGGGTAAGTGGTGGCGATCGACTTGCCGTTTAAATCGGATAAGCTGGTATAGTGTTCCGTATTTGGGATAGCAATCTTTAGGGAGCAACGGCCAAAACCAAGTTTTTGTAGATAGCTAACCTGCACCTCGGTTTCCTGTATCACGTTTTCGCCTACGATACCCATATCGGCAATGCCATCCTGGACATATTCGGGGATGTCGTCGTCGCGCAGAAACAGGATTTCGAGCGGGAAATTAGAAACAGGAGAGATAAGCGAGCTTTTGTAATTTTCGAAATTTAAGCCGCAGTTTTTCAGTAATTCTACTGATTTTTCGTTGAGCCGGCCAGATTTCTGGATGGCTATTTTTAGTGTTTTCACAAATTATTTTTAAAACTATAAATTAAACGGAGGAGGTTATTTCACGTAGAAACAATACATTATCTTATCGCCTGGTGGCGATGATGCAGATGAAGATGATGTAGCCTGTAACCGTTCATTTTGTATAGTTAACTATGACGAAGTGTCGCAAATATAAAGTTTATTTAATAAAACCAAGTGTTAAATTTAAATTGTGCAAAAAGCTTGAAGTTTTATTGCAAGTTTTACATGATGGCTGAAGGAGATGTCTGGCTGGCGCACGGCAGCTAATGTTTTGGATGATGGTTGATAGGAAGCTTAAACCAGAATTCCGAACCTTTATTTTCTTCGCTGAACAGGCCAATTTCACCATTATGTCGTTGAATTATTTCTGATGAAATATAAAGCCCGAGGCCCAAACCAGAGAATTTCAACGAAGCTTCCTGTACACGGAAAAATCGATCGAAAACGTAAGCCTTTTTAGCTTCTGGTATGCCAATACCAAAATCTTTCACAGAAATCTTGACATAACCGGCGCCCACTTCGGTATTAATAATAACCTCGTTGCCGTCGGGGGAGTACTTGATTGCATTTGAAAGAAAGTTAATGATCACCTGTTCAATACGATGCCTGTCGGCTTGTATCACTACATCTTTTGGCGTATGAACGCTAATTTGATGCCTGTCGAGGTTAGGTTGTATCTCATCTACGCACTCTTCTATCAACTCGTTTACACTAAAAGATGAAATGGTGAATTGCAGCTTGCCGGCTTGTATTTTAGTTACGTCCAGCAGGTCATCTACCAATGCAGTTAGCTTAACGGTTTGCTTATTTGCCTTGTCAAGCAGCATGAAGATATTGGATATTGGCGCATCTTTTTTTGTTGCTCTCAAAGCCAGTTGCAACGAGCCTTTAATAGTGGTTATCGGCGTTTTTAATTCGTGGC
>JAICXZ010000543.1 GCA_025934475.1 Mucilaginibacter sp.
CACTCAACTTTGTTATTGCGGGGTTCCTGAGCTATATGCTCAGTTTCGTTTTCCGGATCGCAATAGCTTATTTTAGCCTGAAACAGCAAGCCGAAGAAATTCTATTGCAAAAAAGCCAGGCCGAGTTGAATCTACTCAAATCGCAGGTGCAGCCTCACTTCCTGTTCAACACGCTTAATAATATTTATTACGAGGCTTACCGCGAGGCGCCAAGAACAGCGGGGTTAATCGAACGGCTATCGGATATTATGCGATATTTTGTTGACGAAAGTCCGAAGGACGAAGTTTCGCTGCAAACTGAAATACAATTCATCGAAAACTACATCGCCCTCGAAAAAATCCGCATCCGGCATAAAACTGAGGTGAGTTTTGTGAGGGAATATAACCCTGACTCGCGCATACCGCCCATGCTGCTAATGACCTTCGTGGAGAATATTTTTAAGCACGGCGTCGATAAATCGAGCAGTGAGAATAAGATCGATATTTCCCTGATCCAGCAAAACGGATCGATGATGTTTCAAACCTGTAACAGGATCCATGCTGCTGCGTCAAAAGAACAATGTCACGGTTTTGGGATCGAGAACCTGCGTAAACGTTTAAATATGCTTTATGGCAACAGATTTGAACTGAACATAGAAGACAACGGTCAAACTTTTACCGCATTTTTAAAAGTGCCTTTATCATGAACCTGAGTTGTATCATCATAGACGACGAGCCCAATGCCGTCAACTTGCTGGAAATACTCATCCATCAAACCACCGACTGGCAATTGATGGCCAAATGCTATGATGCACTGGAGGCAATGGCATTTTTAAAGAAAAACAAAGTCGATTTTATCTTTCTCGACATCAACATGCCGCAGTTAACGGGAATGGAGCTGGCAGCTATATTGCCAACGGAAACTAAGATTGTCTTCACCACTGCCTATTCAGAATATGCCGCGGAAAGCTATTCGTTTCAAACTATTGATTACTTGCTTAAGCCGATAACGTTAAAACGCTTCCTCACCTCAACCCAAAAGATCGAAGCGCATTTCGGAAAGAATACAGCTCCCGTTGAACAGCCCGCTCCCGCGCCAGAAAAGGAATATTTCTTTGTAAAATCAGGCAAAACCCTGAGCAGGATACGGCTGGAGGAAATCCTCTATTTTGAAGGTGAAAAAGAATACGCGCGCCTGGTAACCAGCACGGGGCAATTGCTTATCTATCGCCGTTTGAAGGACATCCAGGAACAGTTACCACTGCCGTTTATGCGGGTACATAATTCGTATATCGTAAATACCCGGCAAATGGAAAAGATACAGGACAACCACATTTTTATTGCCGGGAAACAGATCCCTGTAAGTGAAAAATTCCGGCCGGAATTGATGGCGGTGATCCAGCAGAGGATATTTTAGGGGAGAATCAAGAACAAAGAATCAAGACCGTGATTGCCCTGGTTCTTTGTTCTTGATTCTAAACAATATCGAACACCGAACGTCGAATAATGAATATCGAAGTACTTCGGCGTTCGACATTCGATATTCATTATTCGATATTAAATCATTTCGCAAATAGCTGCCCTATATCTTTAAAAGCTTTAAACTCCAAAGCATTACCCGATGGATCGGAAAAGAACATTGTCGCCTGTTCGCCAGGAAGCCCCTTGAAGCGGATGCCGGGCTCGATGATAAATTTGATATCGAGACCTTTCAAACGATCGGCCAGTTTATGCCATTCGTCCCACTCCAGTACCACACCGAAGTGAGGCACCGGCACATCGTGCCCGTCAACCGGATTGGTGTGTAATTTTGAATCGTCCTCGGGTCGAGGTTTATAATGGATCACAAACTGGTGGCCATACAGGTCAAAATCGGTCCAAAGCTCATCGGTACGACCTTCGGGGCAGCCTAAAATTTCGCCATAAAACTTGCGTGCGGCATCCAGGTCATAAACCGGAACCGCCACGTGAAATGGGGTTAACTTACTCATGATGCAATTATAAGTATTTTGAATTCCGGTGCATTTCGACATTCATGTAAAATCCTAATGACTTTCTAATATACCGACGGGCGTTATTTTTCGTTTACAGCGCGTATTAAAATGCAGCCCTGCCGGCTTGCGGTAAAAATTAACATGAATATTAGCATATTTGTTACATATGAATAGCATCTGCCTGATCGAAGACGAACAAAAGGTTGCCGCTTTTATTTGCAAAGGGTTAGAAGAACAGGGCTACACCGTAAAAGCGGCCGACACCGGCGCCGACGGCAAAAAAATATTGGCCCAGGAAAACTTTGATGTGGTGATTCTGGATGTGATGCTGCCCGACATGAACGGTATCGATTTATGTAAATTCATCCGCCAAACCGATACAACCACGCCGATACTGATGCTTACCGCGCTGAATCAGGTTCATGATAAGGTACAGGGCCTCAAAGCCGGCGCTGACGATTATTTAGTAAAGCCCTTTCATTTCAGCGAATTGCTTGCCCGGTTGGAGGCCCTGATGCGCCGCAACAAAAGCAAGGAGGATAACCACCTGCTTACTTTTGATGATCTGAAACTTGATACCTGGACCAAAACCGCAGAGCGCGACGGCAGACAGATCACGCTTACAGCCAAAGAATACACGCTGCTCGAACTTTTTATGCGCAATCCAAACAAGATACTCTCCCGCGAATACATTGCTGAGCAGGTTTGGGAAATTGGCTTTGACACCGGCACCAACTTTATCGATGTGTATGTGAACTACCTTCGCAAAAAGATGGAAAAGGATTTTAAGAGCAAATTGATCCACACCGTCATCGGCATGGGCTACATTCTAAAACAGGCAAACAAGTAATGAAGATAAAGGACCGGCTTGCGCTATATTTCACTATCATCTGCGCGGTGATATTGATTATAGTCATGGCCACCATCTTTGTTACTTTTCGGTCCTTCGTTAAGGCCGATTTTTATAGCCGGTTAACCGAGCGTGCCAATATTGCGGCTCAGCTATACCTCGAAGCGGACGAGATTTCTATCGACTCACTCAATCATGTTCGGCAACGATATCTAAAGCAGATCCCCGGTGAGATAGTTCGTTTTTATAATGACCGCAACGCCCCTTCCTTTATTAACGATAAACAACAATACTGGAGCAGCAATGTGATAAACCAGGTGCGGCGACGTGGAGAAATGGAATTTGGCGAGGGTGCAAGACAAACGGTGGGCATTTATTATGTGGATAACCAGGGCAACTTTGTAATCCTGGTTTCGGCTGAAGATGTCAGCGGCAGACATCGCATAGAAGACCTGATCGAGATTATGCTTATCATGGTCGCCTGTGTTTCAATTGTACTCTTTATTGTCGGCCGGTGGTTTGCAAAAAAAGCCTTGCAGCCCATCGACGACATGGTGAGCCAGGTACAGCAGGTAAGAGTAAGCAGCCTTAGCCTGCGCATCAATGAGGGTAATGGCCGGGACGAGATAAGTACCCTCGCCCAAAACTTCAATAAGCTTTTGATCCATCTTGAAAATGCTTTCGAGTTGCAGCAAACCTTTGTGATCAACGCCTCGCACGAGCTGCG
>JAICXZ010000622.1 GCA_025934475.1 Mucilaginibacter sp.
CTACTGGTACCGTACAATATTCAAGGTACCTGCAGCAGATAAGGGCAGGCGCTTCCAGCTGATATTTAAAGGCATTAATTACCGCGCGGCAGTTTGGGTGAACGGTAAGCAAATAGCCGATTCGACCCAGATAGTAGGGATGTTTGCCGAGTTTAATCTTGACATAAGTAAACCGATAGTGCCGGGCGTGGAAAATGCATTGGCCGTTGAAATATATCCGTTGGATTATCCCGGCTACCCGGCAAAAGAACAATTACAAGCGCTCGGCCCCTTCTACGAAAATGGCGGCCCAACGGGCGACATTGGCAAAAACGTGACGATGCTTTGCTCGGTAGGCTGGGACTGGATGCCGCCCGTGCGCGACAGGAACATGGGTATCTGGCAACCGGTTTATTTGCGAACCACTGGCGCGGTAACAATCAGTCGGCCTAAACTGGTAACCGATTTGCCGAAGCTGCCAGATACCAGTCTTGCTAAACTATCACTTAGTCTTACCCTCACTAATAGTACCCCCGAATCAAAAAATGGCAAACTGACGGTTACCATAAAGCCCGAAAATTTTTCAGGGCAGCCAATCCAATTTACCAAAGCCGAGGAAGTAAAAGCTAATGACGTTTCAGAAGTTTCATTGAATGCCGAACAGGTAAACGAACTGTTGATTCATCAGCCGCATCTATGGTGGCCCAATAATTATGGTCGCGCTAATCTTTACCGTATCAGGCTGCAATATACCGATGGAAGCGGCATTCTGGACGATACCTCGTTTGTTTTCGGTATCCGCACCGTGGTATCGAATGCCTCCATGGTTAATGGATTTATGCGTCGCTTTTTTTATGTGAACGGTAAACGGGTTCATTTGGATGGCGGCGCCTGGGTGCCGGATTTCCTGGTAAACCGCGATTCTACACGATTTGATTATGAAATGCACTTATGCCGGAATGCGAACGTGAATTTGGTAAGGATCTGGGGCGGAGGCGTAACCCCGCCGGATGCTTTCTGGGAAGCGGCAGACAGGTATGGATTAATGGTATGGTCGGATTTTTGGGTAACAGGTGATACCCAGGGCGAATTCAAAGGCTCGCCAGATTGGCCGCTTGAGGGTAACGTGTTTATTAAAAATGTGATTAGCACTATCTATCGCATCCGCAATCATCCAAGCCTCCTGGTGTGGACAGGTGGTAATGAGGGCCATGCCCGTGAGGAGCTCTACAACGCGATGCGCGATAATGTGATCAAGCTGGACGGGACGAGGCCATTTATTCCAAGCTCCTCGGGCTTTGCCAAATTACCGCAGGGGTGGAAGGGCTCATACCCGGACGATAAAACCTCCGGTGTTTACAGCGGTGGTCCGTATGCATGGAAAGATCCGAAGCAATATTATAAACTTGCCGATGCGGGTCGCGATTGGGTGTTTAAGGACGAGACAGGCATCCCATCGCAGCCGCCTTATACAACGTTGCCAAAGACCATCCCCAGCCTGGTTTGGGATACTAAATTGCCATTTCCGCTGAATAATTCGTGGGGTTACCATGACGCCGCGACTGGGGCGGCTCAGTACGATAAGTATATAGAAGAAATGGTAAAGCGTTATGGGCAGCCTAATACAATGATCGGCTTCTCCGACAAAATGCAGCTAATGAACTATACAGGTTATCAGGGGATATTTGAATCGGCCGGGCATAAGCTCAATGAAACCGGAGGCGTGATGCTATGGAAACTGAATGCAGCATTACCAAGTGTGGTTTGGCAGATATATGACTGGTACCTGGAACCCAATGCCGGCTATTACGCCATGCAGAATGCCTGCGAGCCTGTCCACATCCAGTTAAATCTTGATGATTCCACCGCGGCCGTGATCAACCGGCAGCATCATGCAACCGGAAAGCTCAGCGCAAGCGTTTCAATTTATAATATCGATAGCAAATTACTCAAGACGTTCCATGCTGAAAATGTATCGCTTGATTCAGCCGGCACCAAAGAGATCATTCCGATAAAGGACGCGCTGAAGGGTATCAATGAAATGGTGCTGGTAGTGATGAACCTGAAGAATGCTTCGGGAAAAACCATTTCGCATAACACATATTGGACCGCGCCAGGCAATGATTATACACCGCTCAATAAGATGCCGGACGCTAAAGTTGTCGCAAAAGTGCTCAGCACCGAAAAGGGGCAAAGCGAAACAAAATGGACCTTACAGCTGATCAATACATCGGACAAGGTAGCGTTTTTTGTACGGCCGCAACTGATGCAGGGTAATGAAGAGGTAATGCCCAGCTATTGGACGGCCAATTATATCACGCTCGCTCCCGGAGAAAGCGCAACCGTGTCCGTGACCGCGCCATGGGCTAGGCTGCGTAACGGAGTGCCCACGATTTTGATAGAGGGCTGGAACCTGAAAAAACAATGGGTGAGCCTGACTGTAAATAACAAATAGCAACAAATCAATCAACGTAATACTGGCCTCCTGCAAGCCGAGAGGCTTTTATGCAGTAATGACGAACGATTTAAGGCACTTGCTTAGCTTTGTACGCTATTTATGAAAAAAGCTGATGTAATAGTGATAGGTGCGGGTGCAGCAGGGCTGATGGCAGCTTATACGCTTTCTAAAGCAGGTAGGAAGGTGATCGTCCTGGAAGCACGTAACCGTACCGGTGGCAGGATACATACGCTGAAAAATGAGTCTTTCTTTTCTCATGCCGAGTTAGGTGCCGAGTTTGTTCATGGAAACCTGCCTGTAACGATGGGGCTATTGCATGAGGCTGGTATCGAATATGTTTCCACAGACGGGGAGATGTGGCAATACCAGGATGATAAACTGTCAAAAGGCACCTGGGGAATGGACAACTGGGACGAGTTGATGAAAGCACTTTCAAAGCTCAAAGAAGATGTAAGTATCGGCGATTTTTTGATGGAGCACTTTGCAGATGATGAACACAGCCAGTTGCGAACGTCAGTGACGCGTTTTGTTTCCGGCTATGATACTGCCGATCCTTTTAAAGCAAGCGCTTTCGCATTGCGTGCAGAATGGCAAGGTGACGACGATGAGCAACAGTATCGTATCGTTGGCGGCTATGGCAAGCTTGTTAGCTTCCTGGAAAAACAAAGCAAAGCTAACGGAGCACAGTTATTCCTGGGATCGGTAGTAAAGAAGATCGAATGGGGGAACGAAG
>JAICXZ010000136.1 GCA_025934475.1 Mucilaginibacter sp.
GCTCGTAAATTCAATGGAAATCTTCCCTAATGGATTTTTGCAGGTCTTTTCTCTTCACACTTAAAATCTTAATCATATGGAATATTTGACCCCAAAAACCATAAGCCGTCGTATTTTTATCGAAGGCATTGGGCTTGTCAGCGCAGGCTTAGTACTCGGGACACTCGGTGGTTGCGAAGAGCTGGCGGAACAAATCAGGAACCGGCCCATCAGACGCCGCATACGTGTAGGATCACCCGATGTCGACGCCGATATTGCCACCTACAAACAGGCTGTCACGTTGATGAAAGGCTTACCTTCCAGCGATCTCCGCAACTGGAGTTACCAGGCAGCAATACACGGAACCGCCGGTGTGGGCTTTAATAAATGCCCGCATGGCTCAGAGCAATTTTTTCCGTGGCATAGGGCTTATTTGTTCTATTTCGAAAAGATCTGCCAAAAGCTAACCGGCAACGACAAATTCGGACTGCCTTACTGGAACTGGAATCAAAACCCTGATTTAAACCCGGCTTTTTTGGATACAACAAGCGTACTTTTTTCTACAAGGACAAATACCAGTGTTTCGACACTAAGCCAGGTTAGTACCGCCGAGCTTGCCCCTATCTTTACAGATACCAATTTCTATACGTTCTGGCCGCAGATAGAGGGCACACCGCATAACAACGTTCACACTTTTGTTGGCGGCATATTTGGAGGGTTTGGCTCGGCCGTGGATCCTATATTTTGGACGCACCATTGTATGGTGGATTATTGCTGGTATAAGTGGAACATTGACATGGGCAACAATAACCCTAACGCGTCAAGCTGGATAGGCGTGACATGGAACTACTTTATTGATGCTGACGGAAGTACCGCAAGCCCCATGACCGCCGGCATTACCGAGCTCATGCCTTTGCTCAGTTATCAATATGAGCATAGCGACATTGGCACTCCTGTTCCGCAAAAGATAATAAGAACCAAGGCTGAATTCAATAGGCTCGAGGCCAGGATAAAAGCAGGCGCTGATATTAGATTCGAGATTAAAAACAGGGCATTGATTGCGACTAAGGCAGCTATTTCGATATCAAAACCTTTTAATGGCGAAACCCGGGCAAATGCCGGTGCTTTTTCGGCTATCATCGACAATGATGACGCGAAAGAAACAGTGTTCGCCAGTATTAACTATGTACAGTTACCTACAGAAAGCGATTTTTTTGTAAGAGTATTTATAAACTTACCTAATGCAAATACGGACACGACTGTTAAAGATCCGCATTACGCTGGTAGCTTTGCCTTCTTTGGTACCTCGATGCCGGACCATGCAGGTATGGATATTTCTGCCCACAAGCATGTTCCCAAATTCCTGGTTAATATAACGCCTACGCTGAAAAGGTTAAAACAACAACAACTGATCACAGATCAAAGCCTGCTAACAGTTCAATTGGTGGCTGTCCCCTTTCTTGGAAAGTTTGAGAATCCATCGACGGAATTATTGTTAGATACCATCGAATTGATAGTCACTCCTGTGATTATCAATTCAAAGGAGCAATAATTGACCTTAACGGTCGTATTAGAATTTGTAATGAGTGGATTGATAAAACATTTGTGTGTTATTGGTTTGGCTTGCTTTTCCTTTTCGGAAAATGCCATATCCAAAACGCCAAACCTTTATTTAAACCACGTCCCATACGGAACTATGGACACGCTTTACCATTTGGGTCTGCATAATAGTGAGATCTCGCAACCGATATCGCCTACTTCGTTGCGAAGCCATAATTATCGTTATGTTGAGATAGAGATTGTCAAGCTGGTTAATCCGAAACAGTATCCTTTGACATTCTATGTTTACTATCAGCCTCCGGAAAAAGAAAAAGTATTGCTTGGAAGTTTTGGACCGTATCCGGCGGATAATCCGGGTAAGTTTATCGTTTCAACTCATGGCAAACCGCTCAAAAATGGGTCACTTATCCTCTCACTGGTTATACCTGAAAAAACACAATTAAATGATACCGTGGAGGCGACAGTGAAGAAATTAGTATTGCGGGAAAAGTAGCGCAACATTGTTACACGCGTATTTAAAATTAAGTCTGCAGCATTTATAAACATTTTAAGTATCACGGCGTTTGTATCGGATGAGATTTAGTTTAGTTTTGGACAAAATTGCCTGATGAAGAGCCATCTGCCTAAATACATCCGAATTATTGGTATTGTTGTAATTGTACTGATTGTGCTGCTTGGCATAGGCGGTTATATTGCCTATTCCAAACGCGAAGCCGTGCTGCAGCACGAAATCAGCAAAGCCATTGCCAAGGCCAAAAAGGATTATAACCTGGATGTGAAGATCGGCTCTGCAACGTTTACGGGCCTTTCAACCGTGTCATTCAGGGATATCACCGTAATACCCGAAAAGCGCGACAGCTTGCTTAGTATCAAGAAATTTGATGTGAGTGTTAAGCTGATGCCACTAATAAGTGGCAATGTTAAACTGGCAAATGTGGTATTGGCTGACGCTCATCTGAATCTCACCAGCATCAATCACGTCAAGAATTTTGATTTCCTGTTCAGGAAAAAGAAGGATACCACCGAGACAAAACCAAAGACCGATCTGTCCGAAGTCGCTTACAACCTGATGAACCAGGTTTTGTACAAAATACCGGATGATCTGGACGTTAAAAATTTCCTCATCAGCTTCACAGACGACAGTGCCAGCGTTAAACTCCTTACAACGGCCGCGCAGATCAAAGACGGCAAGCTGAGCTCGACAATCAATGTCGATAACGGCACTGCGACCTGGCACGTAGCCGGGAAAATGCACCCTTCGGATAAAGACATTGCTATCAGTCTTTATGCCGATGGCAAAAAGGTTGAGATACCGGTTGTAGAAAAACGGTACCACCTGAAGGTAAATTTCGATACCGTAACTACGCGCCTGGATAAAGTTGAAAACAGCGGTGGCGTAACCAGGATCTATGGCTATTGGGCGGTGAAGAACCTGTTGGTAAACCAACCTGCCGTTTCATCCAATGATATCATAGTGCCCAATGGCTCCATCGATGCTAATTTATTTGTGGGCAAGAACTATGTTTCGCTGGATAGTTCATCGCTGATCCATCTTAAGAAGATCGCTATTAAAACGTACATCAAGTACCAGCTGAACCCGGTGAAGATGTACACGGTTAAGATCAATACCGACTGGCTCAACGCGCAGGATGTGTTCGATGCCTCGCCCGAAGGTATGTTTGATTCGCTGACCGGGATCCAGGTTATTGGTAAATTAAAGTACCATTTACACCTGTTCCTGGATACATCCAACCCCGACAAGGTGCAATTCGAATCGGCTTTGTATAGAGATGGTTTCCACATCACCAAATATGGGAAAACCAACCTGGCGAAGTTGAATAACGTTTTTGTATATACGCCTTACGAAAAGGGTAAGCCCATGCCATCACGGGTTATCGGACCTTCGAACCCTGATTTTACGCCGCTAAGTGAGATATCGCCAAATCTGCGCTATGCGTGTATGACTTCCGAAGATCCATATTTTTATACCAATCATGGTTTTGCCCAGGAGTCGATCCGCAAGTCGATAGCTACCGATTTCAAGCAAAAGAAATTTAAACGTGGCGGAAGCACCATCTCGATGCAGCTGGTTAAGAACACCTTCCTGAGCAGGGAAAAGACGCTATCGCGGAAAATTGAAGAGATCCTGATCGTTTGGCTCATTGAGAACGATGATATTATGAGCAAGGATCGTATGCTCGAGGTCTATTTCAACGTAGTGGAATGGGGAAAAAACGTTTATGGCATCGGCGAAGCGGCCCATTATTATTTTGGCAAAAGTCCTTCGGAGTTAACGCTGGGCGAAGGCATTTTCCTGGCCAGCATTTTACCGCATCCCAAAACCGGCTTATATTCTTTTGAGCCTGACGGTACCCTCCGTGATGGCCTGCATGGCTACTTTAAATTGATCGGCAATATGATGGCCACCCATGGCTGGACCACCGTTGACAGCGTCGATTATTACGGTTATAGCACTGTAAGATTAAAACCCAGTCTGCGAGAGGAGATTGCACCGGTGTCCGGAAGCGTTGCTGATAGCCTGATTCGCCAGAATACCAACGAGGACGATGATGAATTTACGCCCCCTGTCGCTGCCCAGCACCAACCGGAACCCGAGAAAAAACCGGGATTCTTCCAACGCTTATTCGGGAAAAAAGACACTACCAAAAAAGACGAGCTTGAAGTTGACACTGTAGGAAAGACCAAAAAAGAGATCCGCCAGGAAAAACGGGCGCTCAAGAAACTTCAGCGACAACGCGAAAAAGAAATGCATGACAAAGGCCTGATGTAACGTTTACTATGGGGTGACCAAATTAAATGTTTAAACATGTATGTTTGTACATACATTTTAGAATATGTCACTCGTAGAAAAACTCAACTGGCGTTATGCAACTAAAAAGTTCGATCATAGCAAAAAATTAAGTGCCGAACAGCTAAACGATTTGCTTGCAGCAGTTCGTCTGAGTCCATCATCCATAGGGCTGCAGTCATACAAAGTAATTGTTGTTGAAGATCCGACAGTTCGTGAGCAATTGCGTGTTGCTGCTCACGGCCAGTCTCAAATTACCGATTCATCTCAACTCATCATTTTTGCTTCAGAAACCAATCTCGATGAAGCTTATGTAAAAAACTTTATTGACCTGGTTGCTGAAAAGCGCCAAACAGCGCGCGAAAACCTCGCAGGTTATGAGCAGATGCTTACAGGCAAAGTGAACCATTTGAGCGAAGATCAGAGACTCGTTTGGTCAAACAAACAGGCCTACATCGCTTTGGGTGTTTTATTAACCGCTGCCGCTGAAATGGGTATCGACGCCTGTCCGATGGAAGGTTTTAACGCCACTCACTTTGATGAGATTTTAGGTCTTAAAGAAAAAGGATTGGCCACCGCCGTTATTGCAGCCGTGGGTTTCCGTGCCGAAGGCGATAACTACGGCAAGCTAGTAAAGGTTCGCAAACCCGAAGAGGAGTTATTTATCCATATATAACCTTAATGGCCCGGATCGTAGCCAAATGAGTTGTTGTTAAGTTTCCAGGCGATAAGCGGTCCGGCCATTATATTTCCAAACAAGCGATGTACTTACCTAAACATAAAGTCTTTTATTGTTCGTCTTTATCCTTATCGTCCACCGCTTTTTTGGTAACCATGGCGAATTGCGGCTTGCCGATTACTTTGTAATCTCCATCGCCATGAAGGATTGCTGCTAGCTGGCCCTTATCCTGCATGGTTTTTACAGCTTGAGCCAGTTCTTTGTCGTATTTAAAATTAGTTTGATAACGACCCTTTTCGTAATAAAATCTTGAGGCGATCTCATTTTCCAGTACTTGCCTGATCTCGTCTTTGTTTTGCTGTAAATCGTTCTTTTTGCTTTCCTGCAGTTTGTTTTTCAGCGCGTCATACTCATTTTGAATACTTGTGAACTCCTTGTCTTTTGTTGCCTCAGTTTTCAGGCTGGTGACAAGGCGTTCTGTAGAAGTTGAATAGCTGTAATTTTTATTGCCCAGGTATTTTACAAAATCAGCATAGTCTGCATCTGTCAAATGGAAATTGTGTGGCTCCGCAATACTTGTATGTGTGTTACGATACTGTGTTGCGTAATCGAATACCAGCAGCTTAGAAACCAACGATTGTGTGATATTGGCAAAACGTTCCTGCTTTACAAAAATATCAGGGTATATACCGCTACCATCATATACCGAGCGGCCATCTCTTGTTTTGAATTCATGTATGGATGAATCAGCCACTTTAACCACGCTGCCATCGGCTTTGCGATGCGTATAGTCGATCTCCTGGATACATCTTCCTGATGGAATGTAATACTTGGCGATGGTGATCTTCACCAGGCTGTTATAAGGCAGGTTAAATGTTTGCTGTACCAAGCCCTTGCCATAGCTCCGCTGACCAATGATAACTGCGCGATCGAGATCCTGCAAGGATCCCGCAACAATTTCGGATGCCGAAGCCGAACGTCCATTAACCAGTACCACCAAAGGCAGGTTAGGTTCAACCGGTGTATTTTGAGTGCTGTAGGTAAAATTTTTGTCCTTGATCTTGCCCTTTTGCGATACCACTTCCACATTCTTTTGCACAAACAGGTTCACAATCTTAACCGCTTCCTGTAGTATGCCGCCGCCATTTGAGCGAAGGTCAAGAATGATACCGTTTGGATTATTTTTCTGAAGCTCGGTAAGCGCGTGGGTCACCTCATCGGCCGAGTTTTCAAGAAATTTATCCAATTTGATGTATCCCATATTCCCGTCTACCATGCCGTAGTATGAAACATTGGGCTGTTTGATCTCGTCGCGAACCATTTGCTTCTCAACAGGAGCTGCATCGCCGCGCTTGATCAGCAATTTGATAGAAGCCCCTTTGGCGCCTTTTAGCAGTTGACTCACCTGGTCGTTGGTTTTGCCGGCCAGGTCAACATCGTTAATCTTCAGCAGTTGATCGCCACCTCTCACATCAGCCTTTTGTGCGGGGAATCCTTCGAAAACATCCGATACGTACACTTTTCCGTCCCTTGGGAATATCCCTGCACCAATACCACCGTATTGTGTGCTTACATAATGTAATTTGTAGTCCTCGATCTCCGATTCGGGCACAAATTCGGTATAGGGGTCAAGGCCGTCGAGCATGGCGTCGAGACCCGTTTTGATCATTTTGGCCGAATTGATGTCATCAACGTAATTAATATTTACCTCTTTATATGCCGAAGCAAAAACGTCAAGATTCTTCGATATCTGGAACAGGTCGTCGTTAAAGCCGAACGCCAACGTCGCAATCCCCAAAACACCGGCGCCGATCGCCCATTTTTTATAAATTCTTTTCATCACCAAAGCCATATGATATCAGGCAACAAACAAACAAATAAAAATAGATATAAGATTTTGAAATAGAAGATGTAATGGAATTATTACCTCAAAATTATATTAGTCTATTTAAAACCTTAAACCGTTTTATTTATTGTCGAGCAGATATTTTTTAAAGCCGGCAAAATCCTTGCCAAGCGATGATACAGCCCGCTTTTTTGATTCAAGGTCTTTTACCTGTTCTGGTATTACGATTTCGGCTGCAATATGTTGTGGCAGCACGTCAGGAAATTTGCATGGATGCGCGGTCGACAGGAATACGCCAGCCGTTCTGCCAGTTGGTTCATCCTGCTGCCAGTCTTTCAATGCCTGCCAGGCTATAGCGGTATGCGGGCAAACCACATAGTTATAGGCGGTGTGAATTTTTTCTATTGCGCTAAGGGTTTCTTCGTCATCAAAGCTGAAGCCTGTTATAAGCTTCACCAGTTCGTCTGGCGCATCTTTAAACATATCCTGTATCCTAACCCAGTTGCTTGGATTGCCCACGTCCATCGCATTGGAGATGGTCTGCACAGATGGTTTAGGCAGGTAAACACCCGACTTCAAAAATTCCGGAACTGTATCGTTTGCGTTCGTCGCTGCGATGAAATGAGAAACTGGTAGCCCCATTTTCCACGCAAGAATGCCGGCACCGATATTGCCAAAATTGCCGCTCGGCACCGAAAAAACTACGTCATCACGGCCTTCCTTAAGCAATTGCGCATA
>JAICXZ010000104.1 GCA_025934475.1 Mucilaginibacter sp.
AGTTTTGATAATGATGTGAGCGATATGAGCGCCGAGGCATCAACCTTGCTGCTTTCCAATCATTCATATGGAGATGAAGCGGGGTGGGTGTATGACGATCTTTACAGCCGCTGGGAATGGTTTGGGCTGCCCGGAGATACTGCCGATTACACTTTTGGTTTTTACGCCGAGCGCACCCAGCAGTGGGATCATATAGCCTACAATGCACCATATTATCTCATTGTTGAATCGGCAGGAAATGCGCGTGCAAGTACGGGGCCAGCGGTTGGCCAGGATTATTATGGCTATAAAAGCGCTACAGACCAGACTTTCGTAGACAAGGGACCGCGCCCGGCCAATATCAGCAGCAACAATAAGTACGACTGTATCAGCACCACAGGTAATGCGAAGAACATCCTTACCATCGGCGCCATCAACCCGTTGCCTTATGGGCCCACAAGTGCACAAAGTATCGCGACCACTTATTTCAGCAGTTGGGGGCCAACGGATGATGGCCGGATAAAACCTGACCTGGTGGCCAACGGCCTCAATGTGTTATCATGTGGTGCCGGTAGTCCGGCAAGCTATATCACGCTGTCTGGTACATCGCAAGCGGCGCCTAATGTTACCGGGTCGCTTTACCTGCTGCAGGAGTATTATGCCAAAAAGAATGGAGGCAAATTCATGCGGGCGGCAACACTGAAAGGCTTGGCCTGCCACACCGCTTTTGATGCGGGCAATCCAGGTCCGGATTATATCTATGGATGGGGGCTTTTAAATACAAAGGATGCCGCCCGGGCAATCACCAATAATGGCACAACGAGCATTATCAATGAAAAGACCCTAAGCCAGGGCCAGACTCAAACCTATAACGTAGTAGCTTCGGGCAGCGGACCCCTGGTCGCTACAATTTCCTGGACCGACCCTCCTGGTGATACTACCGCCACCGGTGTGATTAACGACCGCACACCCAAACTGGTAAATGACCTTGACATCCGCATCAGCGATGGCAGCAATACTTATTTTCCATGGGTGTTGGATCCCAATAATCCCTCCGCTGCCGCCACGCGGGGAGACAACATCCGCGATAACATAGAGCAGATTTACATTGCCGGTGCAGTTCCAGGCAAGGCCTATACGATTACCGTTTCGCATAAGGGTACCCTGAAATCAGGTTCACAGGATTATTCAATCATAGCGACGGGGGTGAACGGAGTAGCCTATTGTACCTCGGGGCCTTTGTCGAATGCGGATTCGCGCATAAATAATGTGACGTTATCGAATTTAAATAATACGCCGGCGGCGGGTTGCACCACTTATTCCAACTACACCAATCTGACTGTGCAGTTGGAGCAAAATAAGACTTACCCACTAAGCCTCACGCTGGGCACCTGTGGCGCAAATTTTGATAAAGCTGCCAAAGTATATATTGACTGGAACGGCGACGGTACTTTTCAATCTAACGAACTGGTAGCAACGAGCACTGTAATCAACGGAACCGGTACTTACACCACCAATATCACAGTGCCGGGTACGGTAATCCCTGGCAATTTTAGCCTGATGCGGGTAGTTTTGTCAGAAACATCGGATACGTCGGTCATCAAGCCATGCGGCACTTATGCCAAAGGGGAAACACAGGATTACCGGGTGCAGTTTCTCCAAACCGCAATTGACGTTGGTGCAGTGGCTATAGTGAACCCGTCATCAAGCGGAAGCTGCTCGGGGCCAACGCCGGTTACGGTTACTTTAAAAAACTATGGCAGCCAGGCTGTAAGTTCCATACCAGTAACCGTGACAATCAAAGCGGCCAACGGCACAACTTCTACCTTCAATCAAACTTACACTGCAACACTTCAGCCAGCTGCCCAGGATAATCTTACATTTAATTCGCCGTTTAACATTACTCCGGGTGCAACCTATATTATTGCTGCCACAACCCAATTACCCGCCGATCTTGTTCCGGGAAACAACCAGGTTGTTGATACGGTGGTGATAGCCAACTCCCCGGTTCCCACAGGACTGAGCGCCAGGTTTTGTAATACAAGTAATACTTATTTATTATCCGGTTCAGGTGATGGCGAATTGCTATGGTATCATAACAGTACCGATGCGGTTCCGTTTGCTTACGGCGCCCCTGTTACAACAGCGCAAGCGCCGGTTAGTAATACCTATTTTGCCGGCTTGAATGATTTTAGCGGCACAATTGGGCCAGCTTCTAAATCTGCATTCTCAGCAGGGGGGTATAATCAATTTACGCCTGCTGTCAATGTGTTTACCCGGATCCCGGTGGTGATTCAAACAGCCAAGCTGTATATAGGCAATTCGGGGGTGATAACGTTTAATGTCGCTGATTCTACGGGCAAGGTTGTATCGTCTGCGACAATCGATGCGGTTGCGACCAGCACAACCCCGCAACCCGGAGCGCAAGCCGATGATCCTAACGACCAGGGACAGGTTTACAACCTAAACTTGTTGCTGCCTGCACCGGGGCATTATTCCATTAGCGCAACTTACGATACCAGCGCAACCATCTACCGTAATAACGGCGGTGTATCGGGTTATCCATTCAAAATAGGAGATGTGTTCAGCATTACGGGTAATACGGCAACATCGGGTAGTGATACAGCTTACTATAAAAACTTCTATTATTATTTCTACAATATAACCCTGTCGAGCCCCGGGTGTAACTCAGTTTCGAGAATTGCGGTGCCGGTTGATAAACCGGGAATTACACAAAATGGCACAATCCTAACTTCAAGCTTCCCAACGGGTAACCAATGGTACCTGAATGGCGTGGCTATAAACGGCGCAACCAATCAAAATTACTCGCCGGTCCAGAGCGGTAATTACCGGGTTGATGTAACGCTTGGCAATGGCTGTATCGCTCAGTCGGATAATTTTACCTATATCATCAATTCGCCAACTTCCGGTACGGATGAAATAGGCCTGACTTTGTTCCCAATTCCCGCTAACGGCCAGTTGCACGTTGTTTTTGCAGCAAAAGCCGCTGCCAGCATGAAGATGTCACTCATTAACAGTGCTGGCCAAACTGATTACAACGCGGCCCAATCGATTCCTGTCGGTAACTTTAGTACGGTGATAGACGTAAGCCACATCGCACCGGGAACCTATGTGTTAAAGGTGCTGCTCGATCAAAAAGTTTATGCACGAAAGGTGATTATTGATCGATAAAGCGCTTCGCGCAAATTCTAAACGCTAAACTCTAAGACTTGCAAGTCCTAATCCCTAATCACTCCATTTTCAAGCTCTTAACGGGATTTGCCAGCGCAGCTTTGATACTTTGGTAGCTCACCGTTATTAACGTGATAAGGATTGCACCACCCGCTGTGATTGCAAATATCCACCATGAAATATCCGTACGATAGTGGTAATGCTGCAGCCATTTATTCATGAAATAATAAGCCACCGGGAAAGCTATAAACTGGGAAGCGACAACGAGCTTCAGAAAATCTTTCGATAGTATGCCCCAAAGATTGAAGACCGAAGCGCCAAGCACTTTCCGGATGCCTATTTCCCTGATGCGTTGTTCGGCAACGAAAGAAGCTAATCCAAATAAGCCGAGGCAGGAGATCAAAATGGCTAATCCTGCAAAAACAGCTGCTATTTTACCAATGTGTTCCTCAGCAGCGAACTTGGCCGCATACTCATCGTCGGCAAACTTGTATTCAAATGGCGCCGATGGTATCAACTTCTTGAAAACAGCCTCGATTTTTGGCAGCGCTGCGCTTGCGCTTACATTGGGAGCGATCTTGATATTGATTTGGCTGGTGCCAACATGGCCCTTAATCATAAACAGGGTAGGCGTCATTTCCTCATAGGGCGATTCCATGATCATGTCCCTCACCACGCCGATGATCTTGTAATATTTCATCGGCTGATCCTGGAACTTCCAGCTCACGTCTTCGCCTACCGGATTTTTGAGACCCATATATTTGGCAGCCGATTCATTAATCACCATACCGTTCGAATCGGTCAGGAAATTCCTTGAAAAATCGCGCCCCTGCACAAATTGCCAGCCTATCGTTTTGCCATATTCAAAAGTAACAGGCAATGTGCCGAATGAATCGTTAAAATTAGGATTCTTGCCTTTCCACGTAAAGCCACCATTACCCGAGGCTATTTCTGTTACCTTGCCAAATGATTCGGACATTTCGGACACCACACCAGTGTTTTTTAGCTCTCTTCTCATCACGTCGTATTTGCCGTCAAAATCAGCATTCTTTTTCCCGATCATGATCAGGCCCTCGCGTGTATAGCCCACCGGCCTGTTCTTTGCCATTTGCACCTGCCGGTAAATAATGATGGTGCAAACAATAAGCGCCACCGACACCGTGAATTGTGTTACCACTAAAACCTTGCGGGGTACGGATGCCAATCTGCCAACCCTAAACGTCCCTTTCAATACTTTAACCGGGTTGAATGAAGATAGATACAGAGCCGGATAACTACCGGATATGAGGGTAGTTATGAAAATGAACAAAATGCCTGCTCCCCAGAAATAAAGGTTTTGATAAGGCATTTTTATTTCTTTCGCTGCAAGATCATTAAACCACGGCAAGCAAGCAATGACCAACACCATAGCCAGCACGAATGAGAGCAGGACAATCAGAAATGACTCGCTGTAAAACTGCCCGATCAACTGCCTGCGCATCGAACCAACGGCCTTGCGCACGCCTATTTCTTTGGCTCTTTTTTCTGAACGTGCAGTGCTAAGGTTCATGAAATTGATGCAAGCTAGCAGCAACACAAATCCGCCAATAATGCTGATGATCCAAAGCATTTGCAGCGGACCGGTATCGGGCAGGCCGCGGTTATAGTTGTAAAGGTGCCAGTCGCTCATAGGCAGCAATAAGACCTTTGGATTCATTTTGGCCTCGTCCTTAAAGTTGCCAAGGTTTTTTAGCTCGGCATTCTTTATTTGATTTGATACTTTTTCAAATGTGGTATTGGGATTTATCTGTGCATAAATTTTCAGGAAATGATTTTGCCAATCTGTCATCGCTGTTTGCCGTATCCAGGGGTTGTTATCAAGCCAGAGATCGAAGGCGCCAATAAATTTTAGATTGTTGAATTGCGTGTTCATAGGCAGGTCCTCATAAACGCCGGTAACCTTTACCACAGAATTGTTGTTGATCTTCATGACACGGTTTACCGGATCGGTATCGCCAAAAAATGCGCTTGCTGTGGATGCTGACAGCAGGATGGAGTGCGGGTCTTTCAAGCCGTTCCGGGAACCACGTATCATTTTCAACGTAAGCATTTCGGGGGCTTTTGGATCCATAAATAATCCCGTTCTTGACAATTTCTTATCACCCGCTGACAAGATATCGTCCTCGTTCCAGGACGCGGGCACAATGTATTTAAAGTTGTTTTTGTAATTGGTTTCCAATTCAGTGATCATGGGAAACTGGAGCGATGAGTTGACGCCTTGCCTGTCGCTGTTTGGGTCCTTCATGTGGGTCTCCACCTGAGCAATGTTGTCATAATTCTGGTGATATTGGTTGAACGATAATTCATCCCACACCCATAAGCCGATAAGCATGGCCACAGCCATACCCACGGCCAGTCCGCCTATGTTAATCATCGAGGAAATCCGGTTCTTAACTAAGTTACGCCACGCGATTTTCAAATAATTCTGTATCATAGCTTTAGTTTACTGGTTCACTTGCTCATTAGTTCATTGGTGCATACTTAACCTGCTACTGAAACCGCCACTGTCCCCAAGGACTCCTATGGAGCTACTCTGTTTTCAAGCTTTTCACCGGGTTCGCCAGTGCCGCTTTGATACTCTGGTAGCTTACCGTTAGCATCGTGATCAGGATTGCGCCTATTGCGGTTATCAGGAATATCCACCAGGCGATGCCGGTATGATATTGGTAACTCTGAAGCCAGCGGTGCATAAAATACCAGGCTATCGGAGAAGCCAAAATGAGTGAAATAACTACCAGCACGGCAAAATCCTTTGACAGCAACTGCCACAGGTTGAACACTGATGCGCCCAGCACTTTGCGCACGCCGATTTCCTTGATGCGTTGCTCAGCCATAAACGATGCCATGCCGAATAAACCAAGGCAGCTGATAAATATGGCCAGGCTGGTGAATGTTATCCCAAGCTTGCCATAGCGCTCTTCGTTGCCAAATTTCTTGGCGTATTCCTGGTCGATGAAATGGTATTCAAATGGCTGTTCGGGATTATAGGTTTTGAATATCGAGCCGATCTTGTCCAAAGCTTCGGCGGCGCTCATTTTGGGATTGATCCTTACCAATGCGTAGCTGCTCGGATCTTTTGACAGGAAGTAAACCGTCGGTTTCGCCTGTTCATATGGCGAACCAAAAATGATGTCTTTGGTAACGCCGACTATTTTATATTGCTTACCATAAAACGTAATGTAGTTCTGTGTCGGCTTTTTCATATTCATAAAATCTACCGCAGCCTGGTTAACGATCACCGAGCTGGAGTCAGATAAGAACGTTCTCGAAAAATCACGCCCTTCGCTGAATTCCCAGCCTATAGTTTTGCCGTAATCCCAGGAAATATTGTTTTGCTGGAAGTCGGTACTCAGGTTGGGGTCTTTGCCGGGCCATTCAACAGCGCTGGTACTGCCTGCGCTTTCCGTAGGCTGCGAGCCCGCCTCGGCCAGCTCGCTTACCGTGCCGGTACTAATGAGCGCATTTTTTACAGCATCAAAGTGTTTATGAATTTCGGGGGTCATCATCGGCACGGCAACCAGGCCATCACGGGTGTAGCCAACCGGGCGGTTTTTAGCATATTCAATTTGCCGGTAGACTACGATTGTCCCAATGATCAATACAACAGAAACAGTGAATTGCAGAACTACTAAAACTTTACGCGGAATGGATGCCAGGCGGCCAACACGGAACGTGCCTTTGAGTACTTTAACGGGTTTGAAGGATGACAGATAGAATGCAGGGTAGCTTCCTGTGATGAGACCTGTGATCAAAATAAAAGCCCCACTCACTATCCAGAACGTTGCACTTGGCCATGGCAACACCATTTGTTTATCAGCAACGCTGTTGAAGAATGACATACTAAGCTGGGCCAGCAGCAGTGCAATACCGAATGCCAGTAAAACACACAATATCGATTCGCTGAAAAACTGGTAGATCAATTGCTGACGCATTGAACCAATAGCTTTTCGAATGCCCACCTCACGTGCACGTTTTTCGGAACGCGCCGTGCTCAGGTTCATAAAATTGATGCAGGCCAGCAGTAATACAAATACACCGATAATGCCGAACAGCCAGACATATTGTATTTTACCGCCGGTGTTTCTGCCGTCTTTGAACTCGCTATATAAATGCCATTTGCTCATCGGCTCAAGGAACAATGCCGGCTTCTTTTTTGCCAGAAATGCATTCACATGACGCAACTTTTCGTTCCTGATCTTTAACGACACTTTATCCAGATCGGCATTGTCGGCCAACTGAACGTAGAGTGATACAAAGTTTGGCCGCCAGGGCTCCTTCATCTTGCTCAATTGGTTATCGGAAGCAAATCGGTCCCATGAGCCAACGAATGCCATATCCGCCAACGTTGAGTTTCGGGGCAGGTCCTGATAAACACCAGCTACCTTTAGGTTATCCTGGTTGTTCAGTTTTAATACCTTGAACATTGGATCCGAATCGCCAAAAAATGCTTTGGCGGTCGACTCTGATATCAAGATGGAAGAAGGGTCTTTCAGTGCATTCCGGTTACCCTTAAGCATATTTAAGGTAAACAGATCTGGCCCACCGGGTTCCATAAACGAGCCTTGTACGCTTATCTTTTTATCGCCAAGAGTCAGCATATTACTTCCAATACCCGTTGTCATAACCACCGACTTAAAGTCGCTGCCATAACTTTTGCGCAGTACATCAGCCAATGGATAGGGCACCTGCCACCACGTTTGCACCTCTCCGTTGTTAGTCACGTTCTGGATCACTTGAGCGATGCGGTTATAATTCTTATGATTCCGATCAAATGATAATTCGTCATAGATCCACAAGCCGATCAATATCACAACGGCCATGCCCACAGCCAATCCGCCGATGTTGATGATGGACGAAATCTTATTCTTAACAAGATTTCGCCAGGCCACTTTGATGTAATTCTTTATCATGGTTTTAGTTCATTGGTTCATTAGTTTTGTCCATAGTCGATAGACCATAGTCCATAGC
>JAICXZ010000236.1 GCA_025934475.1 Mucilaginibacter sp.
ACCTTAAAAGCGATTTCCCTGTGCTATGGACTATCGACTATGGACTATTGACTTTTAATCATAACTTTGACCTCAATTAAAACCACAACATATGGCTTATAATCTGTTAAAAGGCAAAAAGGGTATCATTTTTGGTGCGCTTAACGAACAATCTATCGCATGGAAGGTAGCGCAACGCTGCCACGCTGAAGGCGCCGAGATTGTGCTTACCAATTCGCCATTGGCACTTCGCATGGGCGAACTGAACAACCTGGCTAAAGAATGTGATGCCCCGGTTATTGGCGCCGACGTAACCAGCAACGACGATATTGAAAACCTGTACGCTAAAACCAAAGAGCACTTTGGCGGTGGCGTCGATTTTATCCTGCACTCTATAGGCATGAGTGTTAACGTGCGCAAAAACATCCCATATTATCAGAATAATTACGAATTCACACACAAGGGATTTGATATATCGGCATTAAGCCTGCACCGCGTATTGCAGATCGCTTTGAAACAAGATATGATCAATGAGTGGGGCTCGGTTGTGGCATTGACCTACATAGCCGCCCAGCGCGTTTTTCCGGACTATAACGACATGGCAGATAACAAGGCTGTGCTGGAAAGCATCGCCCGTAACTTCGGTTATTATTATGGTACTCAAAAAAAAGTGCGTATCAATACAGTATCGCAGTCACCAACCCGCACTACGGCCGGTTCTGGCGTTAAAGGCTTTGATGGCTTTATTAATTACGCTGAAAAAATGAGTCCGCTTGGTAATGCCAATGCCGATCAATGTGCGGATTACGTCGTGACCCTGTTCTCCGACCTTACCAAAATGGTAACCATGCAGAACTTGTTCCATGACGGAGGCTTCTCGTTCACCGGCGTTACGGGAGCCGTAATTGAGCAGATGGAAAAATAGATTTGAGTTGAATCAGTTGATTGCGTTGACTGGTTACCGCTAAAATCAATTCAAATAAAAAAGGCGCTCGGATTATCGGGCGCCTTTCTCTTTTAGTAGAAATTCCTTACTGAGTAGCCACCAAAGTGATTTTTACTTTAACGCTTTGAGTTGGCGCTACTGCCGTGGTACCGTCAGCTGATTGAGCATAAATGGTTACATTCCCCTGATTGTAAGTGTAGCTATATGACACACCGTTGTATACCTCAGGTAATTGCTCATATACACCATCTGAATAAGAAATAGCGACGATGACGCCTCCGTAATTGGCAAAGTTAGGATCCAGATCGGCTATATCGATTGGCGCCTGGTACGATTTACCGTCACTATACAGCGTCCAATCTGTTGGCGCCAGCGTAGCAAACTCACTTACATTTGGGTTTGGCGTAATATACTGCTTGGTACATGACGAAATGGAGAACAATACCATTGTGCAGCAAATAATAGTCAGGATTTTTTTCATAGTAATAACGTTGATATTTATTGTAAGAACAAAAGAAACTAAAAAGGTTTAATGATGAAACTAAATTTTTATCACAACCTAACATTAAACGCTAGTATAAACTGGTTATTGCCGTTAATTTACTTTGGCTGTAGCATATTGCATCATTGTTACGTAATTTCGGTAACAACCACATCATGAAAAGGATTACGTTTTACTTTTTGCTCATTGCCACAGCAACAACCACTTTTAGCTGTAAAAAAGAGGTGCCTGTCTCCGGCTCGCTCATTGGCACGTGGGAGCTTAGTGTTGACGTTGGCGGATGGAGTGGAACGCATTATCATAAACCGGGGAATGATACACTTATTAAATTTACCGATAACACCTATGCATTTTATCAGAAGGGTAAACTGATCAAATCGGGTACCTATGTAACTAAAATGGATACCTCTTATGTGTATCAATCGCAAAAAAACAGGATCATTTTTGACGATGAAAACGCCAACTATACCCATGAGTTTTATGACATCAAAAACAACGAGCTTACGCTATTTATCGATGCATACGATGCCGACATCGCCACCTACCGAAGGATAAAATAGCTTCTTTAACCGATTAACGCAGTTGAACTATATTTGTTCGATGCGCTTATCAATCGGTTTATTATTAATTCTTTGCCCGCTTTTGGGCATCAGCCAATACAGAATAACCGGTAAAATTTTAGACTAATGTTTAGCAAACCTTATGCGGCTTTTGATGCAAACGGCATATTCACTGATCCAACAGCGCTCATATTCAATGACGCATGGGGTCCTAGCCGGATGGTTACCATGGTGCCGGTGGATTATGACCCGGTAAAATAAAAAACCCGCTCACATCCGTGAACGGGTTTTCTTTTATCTGATCAGAGCCTTATTTCTGCTCTTCTTCTTTTGGCTTTTTGTTTTCGCCACTGTGTTTAGCAGCTACTTTGATTTGGTCGGCTTCTTTATCGTAGTCGACTTCCATTGTATCGCCTTCGGCTAATTCGCCTTTCAGAATTTCTTCCGCAATTGGGTCTTCCAAATATTTTTGGATAGCCCGCTTGAGCGGACGCGCGCCGAATTGTGAGTCGAAGCCTTTATCAGCGATGAACTCTTTGGCACCATCGGTCAATACGATGGTGTAACCCAAAGTATTTACGCGGCCAAACAGGTGCGACAATTCGATATCGATGATCTTGAAGATCTCTTCTTTGCCAAGCGAGTTGAACACGATCACGTCGTCGATACGGTTCAGGAACTCGGGAGCGAAAGCGCGTTTTAAAGCATTCTCGATCACGCCTCTTGAGTGCGCATCAGCCTGGCTGGTTTTAGCTGAGGTGCTGAAACCTACACCCTGGCCAAAGTCTTTCAACTGGCGGGCGCCGATGTTCGAGGTCATGATGATGATCGTATTCCTGAAATCGACTTTACGGCCCAGTGAATCAGTCAGCTGACCTTCGTCCAACACCTGCAACAGGATATTGAACACATCCGGGTGAGCTTTCTCGATCTCATCCAGCAGAATCACCGCGTATGGCTTACGGCGTACTTTTTCAGTAAGCTGTCCGCCTTCTTCGTAACCAACGTAGCCCGGAGGCGCACCAACCAAACGAGATACAGCGAATTTCTCCATGTACTCGCTCATGTCGATCTGGATCAAAGCATCCTCAGTATCGAACATAAACCTGGCCAGTTCTTTGGCTAGCTCTGTCTTACCTACACCGGTAGGGCCAAGGAATATGAACGAACCGATAGGTTTCTTCGGATCCTTCAAGCCGGCGCGGGTACGTTGGATAGCACGTGTCAGTTTCTTGATCGCTTCTTCCTGGCCGATGATCTTGCCTGATATCGTTTCAGACATGTTTAACAACTTCTGGCTGTCGGCCTGTCCCACGCGCTGAACCGGGATACCCGTCATCATGGCAACCACTTCGGCAACATTCTCTTCGGTTACGGTATAGCGTTTTGATTTGGTTTCAGCTTCCCATACAGCTTTAGCCTGCTCCAGTTCCTCCAACAAATGCTTTTCGGTATCACGGAGTTTGGCAGCTTCTTCATATTTCTGGCTGCGGACCACCTTATTCTTTTCAATCTTGATCTGCTCAATCTTCTGCTCAACATCCAGGATATTCTGCGGAACATGGATATTGGTGAGGTGCACACGCGAACCCGACTCGTCCAAAGCGTCAATAGCTTTATCCGGTAAGAAACGGTCGGTAATGTAACGGGCAGTTAACGAAACGCAGGCATTGATAGCCTCAGGAGTGTAAGTAACACCGTGGTGCTCTTCATATTTCTCCTTAATGCGGTTCAATATTTCTATCGTCTCATCAGGTGTAGCCGGCTCAACCATTACCTTTTGGAAACGGCGATCCAAAGCTCCATCCTTTTCAATATATTGGCGATACTCGTCTAATGTAGTTGCGCCGATGCATTGAATCTCTCCACGTGCTAAGGCCGGTTTGAACATATTCGAAGCATCAAGCGAGCCTGAAGCGCCGCCTGCGCCAACAATTGTATGAATTTCGTCGATAAATAAAATTACGTCAGGTGATTTTTCCAGTTCGTTCATCACAGCCTTCATGCGCTCTTCAAACTGACCGCGGTATTTGGTACCGGCGACCAATGAAGCCAGGTCAAGCGTAACCACACGTTTGTTGAACAAAACACGCGATACTTTACGCTGTACGATGCGCAGGGCCAAACCCTCGGCAATAGCCGATTTACCCACACCAGGTTCACCGATGAGTATTGGATTATTCTTTTTACGGCGCGACAGGATCTGCGATACACGCTCAATCTCTTTCTCACGACCTACGATAGGATCCAAACGACCATCTTCGGCGGCTTTGGTCAGGTCGCGGCCAAAGTTATCGAGAACAGGAGTTTTCGACTTGATGTCGGACACCTTTTTAGGCTGGCTGAACGAATCTTCTTCCTTGAATTCATCCTCGCCGCCGGTTGGTGAACCAGGCATTTCATCGGTAACGTCGTTCTTGTGCGACTCTACCTCGCCTTTAAAAATCTCGTAGTTTACGTTGAATTGCAATAAGATCTGTGAGGCAATGTTATCTTCATCGCGAAGGATAGAGAGCAGCAAGTGCTCTGTACCAATCACATCGCTCTTAAATATCTTGGCTTCGAGATAGGTTATCTTCAATACTTTTTCCGCTTGTTTAGTGAGCGGAATGCTGCCGATGTTCACGTTTGTACCGATGGTACCTTTTACAGCATCTTCAATTGCGCGGCGAAGCTTGGTGGTGTCGACGCCAAGGCCTTTCAGCAGTTTGATCGCGATACCGTCGCCGTCGCGGATGAGACCCAACAGGAGATGTTCAGTACCTATGTAATCGTGGCCGAGACGTAACGCCTCTTCCCTGCTGTACTGTATCACATCTTTTACCCGTGGCGAAAATTTAGCTTCCATATAATACCTTTCAAAAATTATGTACGTCCCTGTATATCATTTGGTTTCCTTAGAGGGCGTATCTTTTACATCTGCAACAATACTGCCAATTTTCCCACACACCGAAAAACAGACATTCTTATGATGCGCAATCTATTAAAGATAAACTTTATACAAAGAAAATAATGAACAAAAACCTAAAAAATAACTTACAACTTACAGTAAGTGGCTGGAACTTACTTGTTTGACCTTCTCCTAACGCAAAAGTTTAACACTTGTTGCGATTATTCAGCCCAATTTAGCTGTTATAACAGGCATTTCGTCATTAGGCATGACATTACGGCATTTTTAAAAGAACATCAACTAATTGTACATTCTCTTATACGCAAAGAGATTAAAAATGATTTGAAATATCTTAATTAGTTTTCAAGATTTCCACAAAACTTTTAGTTGATTTTTGAAGTCCGCGTAAGTCCGGAAGTCCGCATAAGTCCGAAAGTCCGAAAGTTTTAAGAACGATTTTTCCCGTAGTTTAACTACAATTATTAAGACGGAATGTTGGGTGAGAATGTTACAATTTGAGTCCGGAAGTCGGGAAGTCTGCATAAGTCGGAAAGATTGATCAGGGAGCCTTTAAAGTACCCTCCCGAGAAAAAATCTTTCGGACTTTCGGACTTATGCGGACTTTCGGACTAAAACCTATATTTGCCATCTCCCTAATTCAATAATTCGATAAATCAATAATTCAATAAATAAAGCATGTCTGACGAAAAGATAATTTTCTCGATGGCTGGGGTTAATAAGATATACCCGCCGCAGAAACAAGTTTTAAAGAATATATACCTGTCGTTCTTTTACGGCGCCAAGATCGGCGTGATCGGTCTGAACGGGTCGGGTAAATCATCATTGCTGAAGATCATCGCCGG
>JAICXZ010000709.1 GCA_025934475.1 Mucilaginibacter sp.
CAAGATGGGCATCAGCTTATCCAGCCATTTTGCTTTACCATGGAATAGTGAATTAAATAACAAACCTGCACATATCGGGATGAGCACAACTTTGGTGGTATCCCAGGCCATGCTCCAAAAATGAACTTCCACATACTTCCCCGCCAAGAGGCGCATCAGCAACGGTGTTAACAATGGTGAAAGCAAGTTGGATATAGCAGTCACCGCTATGGATAAGGCCAGGTTTGCACGCGCCAGGTACGACATTACGTTGGAAGCCAGTCCGCTGGGACAGCAGCCAACCAGGATTACACCGGCAGCAATCTCTTTCGGAAAATTGAACAGGTTAGCCAGCCCGAATCCAATCATCGGCATAATAGTATAATGCCCGATGATGCCCACAAGAATTGCTTTCGGCATTTTAGCCACTACTTCAAGATCCTTAACATTCAATTCACATCCCATGCCAAACATAATGATCTGCAGCAATGGGGTTATCAGACCCGAAAATTTATAGCTACCCCAATGCGTCAAATGCGGCGGATAAAACATCGCCAGCGTTACGGCCGCAAAGATCATAGTGGTGAAGGTGAAGCTTGTGAGTTTGGGGTGAGTTCTGAAAGTGAGGGCCAATGTGAAGAAGAAAAGTATCAATACCCATCCCGCTTCGTTGTAAGATTTGAAAAGGGTCAGCATCAAACCAGTTAACAGAAAAAACAGAGTAATGAGGTATCCTACCCGTGCTGATTTTGAAACTGATCGTGTAAACATAAAGAACTCAAAGCTAATCCTTGTTGAGAAAAATTACTATTGATTTTAAGCTCATTTAAGTATCATTGCGAAACCACCCAATTTAAATCATTTTAAAATCTTTACCTGTCATGAATACATCGATACGCATTAAGTATAATAATATGTCAAAAATCAACAGTTACAAAATATCTTTTATGACCATTGTGCTGGTCTTAACATTTTTATCAGGTCATGCCCAAGATGGGCCACCACCAGCGGTGATGCCGGGACTTGAGATAAATCGATCAGTTTTGATAAAAAAGATTGAGGCCCTGGTTCCAGACCTAGCTTTTAAACAAGAAAAAGATGTAAGCAATTTACCAAACTATATGGCAACAACCTCTAAAACAGCAGTTCAATTATTGGGAAAGGAGGATGAGCTAAAGTTAGCAAAGTGGACTTGTGTAATCAGTAAGGACACGGTTGTTAACAAATCTATTATAAAACCGATGTCAGGCTTTGCTTCAATACTAGGCGAAGAGCAAGGTTTGGATTGGTTCAATGAGCAATTGACAAAGATCAATAAATATCCCTTAAAAGCATTCATTGATAGAAAGACATTCAATTATAATCGCAAAGGTGAGCTTAAATATGATCCGGTCAATCACGTTTTGACATTATTTATAACAGAATGGGCAAATTAACTTGGTCACGGCAATATCTACCAATATCTCTAACATTACTATTTCGTTCATCGAATGCAAAACATCAAAAATATCATCTTCGATTACGGCAACGTAATCTTTATGCTCGATTTTCAAAAACTGAAAGATGGCTGGAACTCTATCGCTATCAGCGGACCTGACGCCTTCTTTAGTCATGGGATACAACACCCTATTTTTGATCAGTTCGATAAAGGACTCATCTCCCCTGCCCAATTCAGAAGCTTTATCCGTGAAAAATCGGGCAAACCGGACCTGACCGACGAAGAAATTGATGCTGCATGGAACAGCCTGTTGCTGGGTGTCGATAAAGGTACGCACGAAATGCTTGCCGAGTTGAACCAAAAATATCGCACTTTCTTGCTCAGCAATATCAACCCTATCCATTACAACTATATTATGGATTACCTGGCAAGCGAATTTGGCTTTGAGAATAATGAGCATTTATTCGAAAAAACCTATTATTCTCATTTCGTGGGTATCCGCAAGCCCGATCCGGCGATTTTTGAAAAAGTTTTGAAGGAAAATAATCTGAAAGCCGAAGAAACGTTATTTGTTGATGATATCGCTGCAAACCTGGAACCGGCAAAGGCACTCGGCATTCAAACCTATTTAATGGCCGCGCCAGATACTATACAGGATTTTATTAAAAGAACCGGACTATTATAATGGAACAGTTGTTATCGGCACAATACCAACTGATCAGGGGTGCAAGAGGTGCTCTGTTCCAATATCTGCACAGCATTCCTTCGGCAGATCTGCTTAGGCCAGTTCCCGCATTTAACAATAGCTCTATTTTGGCGTTACTTACGCATGTCGCCAATTCCTATTTACACTGGCTCGAGGCGTTTGATCAGGGCGTTGCGGTTAATTTTTACAGGGACGAAGCCATAACAACCGTTAATGATGCTGAAGAAATGTTCAAAGCGGTTGATGTCGCTGTAACTGATTTCCTTTCGAGGTATAAGGCTGATTATGGGCGTCCGTTCACAAAAAAACATCCCAGAAGAGGCATCATGATCGCCACAACCCCGCTGATGCTCTACACTCACGTAACTACTCACGAATTTCACCATAAAGGACAGATACTGACCATGAGCAGACTGCTTGGCTACACCCCTGTGGATACTGATGTGATCAGGTTTTGATTAAAGCATTCCCCAGCTCAACTGGTTAGTTAAGAGCTCAGAGCCTTTGGATGTTAATTGAAAATTGCCAAGTGAGGTTCTTTCAATCAGTTTCTTATCAATAGCAAACTGAACAACCTCGATGGAGACGGCGCCTACGTACTTATCCTTGTCGATGGTATTTAACAAGG
>JAICXZ010000811.1 GCA_025934475.1 Mucilaginibacter sp.
GATAAGAAAATTATCCTTTTCGTCGTAAAAACACAAATGTGCGGGTGAGTGTCCCGGCGCAAATATCAATTGCAGCTCGGTATTGCCAAAAGAAACAGTCCCCGTTTCTGACAAGTAATGATCGGGTATAGGAGACGGCTCGTATTGCATGCCCATTTGCGGCGCATAGGCCGGCGCAGACATCAGCACGGGCAGTTCGCCGCTATGGAAGCGAGGCTTTAACCCATACAGATCGAATACCAGTTTATTACCTAAAATATGGTCGATATGGCAATGGGTATTCAGCAGTAAAACCGGCTTTAACTGGTTGTCACGGATAAAATTGATCACCGCATTCTGCTCGGCGCCGGTGTACATGCCCGGATCGATAATCGCACATTCCCGCGTCTCATCAAAAAGGATATACGTATTCTCCTGGTAAGGATTATTGACAAAAGTTCGGAGTTTGGCCATGAAATTTCTATTTAAACAATTCTGACATCCGACTTCAGACCTCTGACCTCATTCACCCTTCCACCTCAGCGTTTTGATCAGCGTATCCACATCTTTCTTCACAAAATCAAGCACTGGTTGTATGGAATCCAGGCGTGGTTGCGTATTGAAGTACAGCGCCCCGCGCAGATAATTTTTGGTGCTGTCGGTCACGAAAAACTGAACCGATGACGCCGCGTTCCCGTTGATGGTGTAATAAATGCCATAAATTTTGTGAATTGGGTTCCGAATCAGACCCTGATCGATAGATGTCGCCTTTACCGTATGCTTAAAAGCGAAAGTGCGGGCGTCCTCCGTCAGCTCGTTGAACACTTTCTTAGAGGTGATGGTTTCATAGCTTAGGTGCAGCGTGCCGTTAAAATCCGGGAATTGCATATTGAGCAGATATTTCATGTTCAGCAGCTTATCCGAAGGCTGCGGGTGCAGGTCCTTTTCGATATACGCATATTTGGGGTAAACGAAAGTGAAAGGATAAACTGTATCAAATGTCCGGTATGCCCTTTGTGGGAAATAAAGTCTGGAATAGCCCCGCGGTTTTGGCGAATAATCAGAATCGTTGTGACATGCAGCCAGGAGTAGTACGACCGCAGTTATTAAAATAATTGCTTTCTTCAAGGATGCTTTTCGTTTGAGGTCCATATTTCCCACGACTTTTCCGCCTGCAACACTAACATTTCGTAGCCGTTTTTGATAACCGCGCCTTTTTCAGCGCCTTTTTTCAAAAATAGCGTTTCTTCTGGGTTATAGATCAGGTCGTACAGTAAATGGTCATCAGTAACGGCTTCATAAGGAATTGGCGGGCATTCGTTCACATTGGGCGACATACCCACCGGCGTGGTGTTAATGATTAGCAAATGATCTTTAATATGCTTTGGCTTCAGCTCGCTGAATAAAATATTCCCCGGCATTGTCCGCCTGGTTACGCATTTGTAAGTGATACCCAGGTTATCGAGTACGCACTTAACCGCTCTCGCTGCACCGCCGTCACCCAGTACCAGGGCCTGGTCGTGCCGGTTTTTAAGCAATGGTTTTAAGGAAGTCTCGAAGCCATAAATATCGGTGTTGTAGCCTTCCAGCCTGAAATCATGACCCTTGATGCCAACTTCGCCGGTAAAAGCAGCCATTACAGGACTTTCGGGCGTGATACAGATGCAATTCACCGCACCGGCATTACGGGCGTCATGCTCAATCCAGTCGAGATATTTCAGCACGCTGATCTTATGCGGAACGGTGACATTGATACCACGCAGGTTCGGATGCTTATGCAGCAAAGGGATCAACTCACTGATATGTTCTATGGGATAAAGCTCATACGTGCAGTCGATAATATGCTCCCGCTCAAACTTTTCGGTAAAGTATTTTTTAGAAAAAGAGTGCGAAAGCGGGAAGCCGATGAGCCCGTAGTGTTTCATGGCGTAATATTAAAAAAATTAAATCGTCATTGCGAGCGATAGCGAGGCA
>JAICXZ010000057.1 GCA_025934475.1 Mucilaginibacter sp.
AAAACTTGGCGGTATTGTGGTGGTGCATGAGAACAGAGGATTAAACCCTTATATAGAAGACGTTGCCCGTCGGGCTGCTCTGGCTGGTTTCATTACCCTGGCACCGGATGCTTTGACACCGCTGGGAGGCTACCCCGGTAACGATGATAAAGGTCGCGAGTTGCAGGCTCAGCGAAAGCCCGCCGAAATGCTGGAAGACTTTATCGCAGGCTTTGAATACCTGAAACAGAATAAAGACTGTAATGGTAAAGTAGGTGTAGTTGGATTTTGCTTTGGGGGCGGCATTGCAAACCAGATGGCAGTTCGCCTGCCCGACCTGGCTGCAGCGGTTCCCTTCTATGGTTCACAGCCACCGGCCGAAGATGTGCCCAATATTCATGCACCTCTGCTATTGCATTATGCTTCGCTGGATACCCGCATCACGGGTGGCTGGCCTGCTTATGAAGCAGCTTTAAAGGCCAACAATAAAAAATACCAGGCTTACATTTATGAAAACGCCAATCACGGCTTCCATAATAATACCACGCCACGTTATGATAAAGCTGCGGCAGATCTGGCCTGGCAGCGAACCATTGACTTTTTCAATACTTATCTGAAATGATGAATTTTCCTAAAAGTGATAAATTGAGGCAACTACCAGGAATGCTCCAATGAACATTAATAGCAAATAAACATATTTGAAAAATGTGCCGTCGCCGAGCTTGAGATTCAAATGTCGGCCCAGGTAGATTGCCGGAATTGCGGCGGGAAGCGCAATCAGAAAATATTCAAATACAGTTATAGTTACCAAACCCTTAACGGCATAACCTAAAGTGCCGATAAGACTGACCGGAAGAAAATATGCTTGTAGTGTAGCCCTGAAATGCTGGGCGCTCCACTTCCGCATGTTCCCGTAAACAACCAGCGGAGGTCCGTTGATGCCGTATGCACCGCCCAATATTCCTGACAAAAAACCGCACGAAAAAACCCAAAATTTACTATCGGTATCTAAAACAATGCTGTTTTTGCCTATCAGCGCATATAATGCATACAGGATAATGATCGCGCCCAGACCGATTTTTACCCATTGTTCGTTGCCGTAGATCAGGATCAGTAAACCTATTGGGATACCTAATACGGCATAAATTATAAGCCATTTTGCGCTATTAAAATGTATTTTATGATGATCCTGAATAACAACAACAGACGCAATGAGGATAGAGATCAGTACAGACAGCGGTACTGCAATAGCGATCGGAAGAAAAAGACTTAAAAGCGGGACAGCCACCAAGGATTCGCCAAAACCAAAAGTTGAACGCATCAGCGTGGCTACGAAGCTGATTATGAAGATATAAAACAATAACATTCTTGTTGGAAAATATTCGCATCTAAAGCGTCATATTCGGCGGTAAGGTACAAAACTTTGGATTTTAAGCCCGAAATTTTGTGTTGTCATCAGCAGCTGTCTATAATCTTGTTTATCAATTTATTATTTCATTATATCAATATTTTATTATATTTAATTTGATTTCTTTTCTGGACCCACCCTAAGCGATTTTGAACTTCTAAGTTTTATATCTTTTGAAGTAACGCTTTAACCGCTTTAACAAGCTGTACTTAATACCTAAACGCTATAGCTATGAATAATAAAGTTGTGGTTACAGGAGCTAATGGCTTTATTGGCTCTCACCTGGTCCCCTTGCTTATCCAAAAAGGTTATGATGTTCATTGCCTAGTTCGGTATACAAGCAATATTTCATCATTAAAAGGGCTCAATGTATCCCTGCATACCGGCGACACACGCGAAATCGAAACGCTGAAAGAGCCTTTTAAAGGAGCGAAATTCATCTTTCATCTTGCGGCGAAACTGTTGGTGCCAACGCGACATGATTTCGACGAGACCAACGTTAGGGGTACAAAGAACGTATTGGAAGCGGCGACTCTGCATGCTAAAGATACGCTGGAACGCCTGGTGTTTGTGTCGAGCCTGGCTGCGGCCGGTCCTAACCAGACCGAGGTGCCTTATATCGAGACTGATCCTTTGCATCCCATTTCGTGGTACGGCAAATCGAAAAAGATGTGTGAGGAAATGGTGCATACTTATTTTGACAAGATACCAATTACTATTGTGCGTCCTGCTATTGTTTATGGCGAGCGTGAACAGGATCTGAGCCAAACTTTCCCGATAGTGGAATACCGGATACAGCCCAAACTTGGCCTTACTACCAAATATTCAAATGCGATCTACGCAGGCGACCTCGTGGAGGGTTTCGTAGCTGCGGCTGAGAGCAAAAACGCGGTGAATCAAACCTATTTTTTGAACAATGCTGAACTACTTACCTCCAAATCAATCGTAAAGAAGATCGGTATTGCTATGAACAAATCGGCCGGTTTATCCATCGCGGTGCCTGATTTTTTTGTCAAGATGTCCGCACCATTTGCCGAACTGGAATATTATTTCAACAGCCGGCGACCTAAAATGACCAAGGACAAGGCGCTTGAGGTGACGCAGAAATACTGGCTCGCCAACCCTTCAAAGGCTGAACGCGATTTTGGCTGGGTCGCCAGGCATAACATGGTCGAGGGTTTGCGGAAGACGGTGGTACCCTACTTCGCACAGAAAAAGGCATTGCGCGATATGTCCCTTGAAAGCAGCGGAGTATTATGGATCAAATATTTTGTGACAGCGCTTTTGTTGGGGTGTGTTGTTGAGGCTATTGCCCACATTGGCGCCTTTTATGAATTTACTCCCTGGTGGCTCATCTTCGTGATCATCGTTGGAGCGTTCGGTTTGTTGTTTGGCTCGCTGGCAAAGGCGCTCAGGAAGCAAAGCTCAATGGTTCAATTTATTGTAGGAGCACTGTGCGCGGGCACGATCGAATTGATCAACAAACTGGGCATCATTCATGATTACTACTGGGTATTTGCCCCAAATTGGCCTCTGGGCATATCAAATGCCTGGGTCAGGACAGCGGTGCTTGGGCTGCCGGGTGGACTTTTTATCGTGATATTAAACTTCCTGATGGCGCTTAGCTATAAAACCAGGCTCGATGTAGAAGGCGATCGCAAGTAACGCTATTCCACCGATTTGTATATCCAGGTATACAGAATAGGCATCCCAACGATTTCGGCTAGTAAAGAGCCTATAATAAATTTACCGAAAGTAATTTCGGGGTGGGCTTGAAACAACCTCGATATGCCGCCTATAAATATGAGTATGCATGCCAAAAGTAATTGCTTTTTGTACCTGTTAATGTCAGTTACCGAGAGCAGGAAAAACAAGCCGACCCCCATCCAAACACCACCCACAAAGCGGATATGACTATCCTGGATCAGGTAGGGCTGCATATTGGTTACTTCGAAGAAATCCTTTTGCCCGCCCAGTCCAAGAGTCGGCATGCCACCAACGGCAATGTTGATACCACTTAAAACAATATAGACGCCAGCCAGGCCAAGTATGATCCGTAATGCGATATGTTTCTTCTTTTTCATAAGGCCAAATAGTTAAAAAAGGATATGAAGATGATGAAGTATCAAACTGTCGAGCAGGATATTTAGCGTCCAGTGCGCAAATGTTACCGGCCAAATCGACTTTAAATGGTAAGTCATAATACCCGTTGCAAGACCCCAGACCGGTGTGCCCCAAAGTTCAGGAATTGGTTTGCCCATATGCCACATGGTGTAGGCCAGCATTTGAATAATAAGTCCAAAGCCAATGAAATGGATATTCTTCTCGCGATTATCATGCACATAAGTGTCGTGCATATCGTCTAACCCGAACAGAAGGTACCCGCAGAAAATGAACTCTATCGTTATGAAAAAGGGGAAATAAGCGATCTCATAAATGACGAACTGGTTGACCGATGTGAAGTTCTTGAAAAAAGGATATACGCCTTGCATCGATGCGTTGCTGCTGGTAAAATAGAAAACAGGACTAAGCACAATCACCAGGAAAAGAAAAGTAAGTAAACCAGTTAGTCTTTTGCCTTTTGCGGGTAGGAGAATGCCATAACGACTCAGCCTTTCCTTCAGAATAAACTTGATGATAAGCAGCGGAATTACCACCAGCAAAATGGCGCCGCCAATGAAGGAGATCAGTTCCCTGTCCCATGGCAAACCCGGAATAATCGCCGGGCGGCAGCAAACATTTTCACCCGGCGGCGACCACTTTGGAAGTATGTTTTTAAGCAGATCGAGGTTCCCATGATACCCATAGATCATCAGCAGTAAAAATGCCGAGAACATGATCACGAAGTGCTTATTCTTAAAATAAGTTTTTAAGGTTTCGTATACCAGTTTTAATAGATGCGGGAAGGTCATAACAGTCGGGGTTAAGGTTGACAAATTGTTATAGCAGCGATTCCCGTCAATGCAGGATTGCTTGATATCGATATTGGTCTTTTGAATCGACTGGGTCTTAGTAATTTAAGTTACAATTAATTTAAATATAACCCAAATAATATGTTAATTAATTATCAGTATTCGCTTTAATATTTACGTTAATTTTTGCCCTGCCTGCTAATTGATCCCCTGTTTTACGAGTACCTTACGCAGCAATGGTTCCAGGTTTTCGTCCTGGGCATGTTTCTTTATTCGATGGGTTAAATCATCGTAGGCATTTACGTTCCCATCTGGCATTTTATCGATCTCGTAAGTAAGAATTTGCGTCAGGCGAGCATACCTTCTTCGCTCGTACCAAACAAAGGCGATGATGCCGATCACAACGATGCCAATAGCTAAAACTAGTTCAATGGCCTGTTTCTTCATAAATGGTACGTCCTTTTGAACCAACGTATTTGCGTCTTTCGACAGCGAGTCCAGCGTTGGTTTCATCGCGCTCGAAACCAGGTCCCTGACCTTTGCCCTGGTATTCGAATCCAGCAAGTTGGACAAAATAGAATCCATCTTCGCGTGCGATTTTTTCGAGCTCAGCGTATCCAGCGCGTTAGCGATCAGGAGACCAGGTATATTTTTTACCTGGTTCTTTAGCCGGCTCACCAGTTTGTCAACCGTGGAGCTGATTGATTTAATATCGCCGCTTATCCGTCCTATTTGCCAGTGGACGCTATCGCCCATTTTATTTATTTGGATCCTGGTGGTATCGCCTATGGTATTGATAGCATGCACCAGCTTTGCCAATTCCGGATCAACTTTGCCGTTCAGGTTCTTAAAGATGGTGTCCAGCGCTTTGTGTGAGCTATCGGCTATACCCATAAGCAGGCTGCCAGACAGACTGTTCATCAATGAATCGCCCGGCGTTTTAATATTTTTTGCGGCCTTGGAGTAAGTTATACCGTCAACCATTTTCTGAAGCTTTTGCTGGAGGTTGCAGGACAGCAGGCACAGGGCCATTCCAAATAAAAGAAACAGGATAATTTTTCTTGTAACGAGGTAACGTTTCATAGCTAAGGTATTAAAGAATGATCAGAAAATAGAGCGGCAGGGCGTAGCCCTGTCAATAGCTTGTTAGGGTCGGTATATCAGGATATAATTCTGCACCTTTCGGTGAAGTCGTTTTGAAAAGTTCCACAGGGGCATAGGTCCCGGTAGTTTTTCAGCCATTTGTTAAAATTTGGGTAGAGTTTTTCCAGCGTCTGGTCACCAATGCCGGCATGATTATATTGCCCCCAATGGGGGATGCCGCCATATTTATACATTTCTGATTCGACACGCGTCAGCATTTCTTCTCCGCCGATGGTGCCGTTAAGTACCGGGAACTCCATCATGCACACAAAACCGGGCTTGTCTCCATATTGCATCGCCAGGTAATGATCGGATGTTTTGACGAAGCGCAGCGAAAAAGGGGACGTGATGTACTGCTGCCCATCGCGCTTTGTTTTCTCAAATAAATGGAGCAAGGCTTCAACCGCCTCCAGATATTTATCGGAGGTGAAGGCAATTTCGGTCGAATAGGCCGACAGGTGATTGGCCGAGCCCAGGTCAAGCACCTTAAAGCTTTTGCCGATATAGCACGCATCGCGGAGTGTTTTCAAAGAGAACCGCAATATGCCGGGCGTCCATTTGGGGAAATTATTAAAGATGACCCGCAAAATTTCATGTAGTAAAAAAGGCGGTAAAAACCAGCTTGCAATGGTATAGCCCACAGATCTGTGCAGCCGGAACCAATTGGTACGTGTACCCGGCGGGCAAATATCGCGCTCAGTGATTAAACAACTATGTGATTTGCCACTATTAACGCTGTAAGGGTCAATCAATACTTCAAGGTGGCGGTGGTTATGGAGAATATCACCAGCTGCCAGTTTGGATTTTACTTCATTCCAGGTACAAAATGTCCGCTTCTCGCGCAGCAGATAACTATCGCAAACTCGTAGCACGACGGCGTAAATTACGCCCAGGCAACCCATATTTACTACGCTCGAAAGGAAAACGTCGTCGCTCTGAACTAATTCGACTGGTATGTGATCCAGTTCTATTGGGGCACTGGAAATACCATTCGTCCGTTCAATATGAAGCACCCGGCCTTTTTCGGTTACCAATACGATGGCTTCAACAAAGCCGGCCAGTCCGTCGAGCGTAATTCCTGAGCCATGTGTGGCTGTGGAGATAGCGCCGATGATGGTTTGCCCGGTATATGCGCCCATATTGATCAACGCCTTGCCCTGGTCGTCCAGTGCGGCATTAAGCGCATGGATTCGGATGCCGCATTCGGTGAGGAATAAGTTATCAGCGTCTTCACTGCTTTTCAAAGAGAGCCGGTCAGTGCGCAACACTTTATTAAGACTGTGGGTGTTGATCAGGTAATCGCGCGTAAGTGCGACATCCGAAAAAGAATGCCCCGAGCCAACCGCCTTTACCTTATAATTTTTGTTTTCAGCTTCCTTAATGATCGCAATCACCTCATGGATGGTCGATGGCTTGAAATAGCCCAGCGGGTGTGCTACCTGCAGGTCGACACAATTCTTCCATACCTTTTTGATTTTTGGCGAAATGCGCATGGTTTGTCGGTGGCTATACGGTCATAGGAAATATTGTAACAGGAAATACAAGCCACTTTAACAGGGGCGGCGATATTATGATGGGCCAGATTAAGCTAATATAACGTTTTAAAACGTGATTATCAACCCGTTAAAACACGGTATTATTGATAAGCGAGTGAATGGCATAAAAACAAAAAAAGCAGATAACACATCGGTTACCCGCTTTACTAATCTCGCCGCATTAACGGCATCTCACATAGAATTTATCTTTTCAGTTCATCGATTGCCAATTGTGGAGCCAAAGCTTTGTGTACCTTCTCCACGGTGATCGATTTTGCCAGGCTGAACGGTTTCACCAGTTTGATATCCTCGCTTGATGCACCAACCTTCACCTCGTACTTGCCGGCATCTGCAATCCAGGCCAGTTGACTTGTATTAAATGAGGCCAAATCTTTAGTACTAATTGTAAAAGTTAACGTTTGCGACTCGCCCGGTTGCAACAATTTGGTTTTGGCAAAGCCCTTAAGCTCTTCCGATGGCTTGTCGAGTTGGCCTTTAGGCGCGGTCAAATAAAGCTGCGCCACTTCTCGGCCTGCAACTTTCCCGGTATTGGTAATGGTTACAGATGCGGTCAGCTTGCCGTTAAACATAGCACTGCTCAGGGCCAGGTTGCTGTATGAGAAATTGGTGTATGAAAGGCCATAACCAAATTCGTAAGCAGGCTTTACTTTAAAGCTGTTAAAGTAACGATAGCCTACATAAATACCTTCCGAATAAGTTGCCTCGGCCGGCACCGACCTGCCAATCACCGAAGTTGTAGCTTTTTCAGGAAACTCCTTGCCCGGAAAACTTTTAGCCGAAGGCACATCACTGTAAGCAGCGGGGAAAGTGGTGGCCAATTTGCCCGACGGGTTAACTTTTCCGCTCAGTACATCAGCGATGGCGTTACCGCCTTCTTCGCCTGGCTGCCACGCCAGCAGGATTGCATCAACCTTGTCGCGGAAAGCGGTTACATCAATCACACCACCAATGTTCAATACCGCAATTACCGGTTTGTGCTTCGCATGGAAGGCATCACTCACCTGAGCGATCATGCCTTTTTCAAGGTCAGTCAGCTGATAATCGTTTGGTACTTTACGGTCATTACCTTCACCCGCATTCCTGCCGATGTAAATAATGGCCACATCAGATGCATCTGCTTTAATGCTGCTCTCGTCCAATTTATATTCCGGTGCAAACGGGGTAGGGTTCATGATCTCTTGCAGCAATGGTTTTTTAGGGTGTTTCGCTGCATAATCCTTCAGGTAGCTTTTGTAGCTCTGCGCCAGATCGCCATCGGTTTTGTAACCAGCGTTGCTCAGACCCTCGTCCAGCGAAATAGCGTACAACTTGTTCACGTCGCCGCTTCCTGTACCACCCGCTATCAGGTCATATCCATGATTACCGAACAATGCAACAGTGGCGCCTGCCTTACTGATTGGCAGTGCATTTGCGCTGTTCTTCAGCAAAATCATACTTTCTGCAGCAGCATTCCGTGATATTTGTGCATGACCTTTCAGGTCGGCTTTGTTGGGGTAATCGTAACCTTTTGCGGTAAGGGTGTGTACCGTTACCCGTAAAATATCTTCAACATTTTTATCCAGTTGCGCTTCCGAAAGTTGCCCGTTTTTAACGGCTTCTACAATGGCTTTTACCTGGCTGGGATTGCCGGGCATCAGCAGGTCGTTGCCGGCCTTCATTTGTGCCACAGCGTCTTTGCCGCCAAACCAGTCAGTCATTACCAGGCCTTTAAAACCCCATTCATCTCTTAAGATCGTGGTGATCAGATCATGACTTTCGGAAGTATAAGTTCCGTTGATCAGGTTGTAAGAGCTCATCACCGCCCATGGCTGAGAACGCTTGATGGCGATTTCAAAGTTTTTCAGGTAAATTTCCCTTAAGGCGCGTTCGCTGATAATCTCGTTTACCGAGTTGCGATCTGTTTCCTGGTTATTTGCCACGAAGTGTTTGATAGTGGCGCCTACGCCCTGCGACTGGATGCCATTAATTATAGCTGCAGCCGTTGTGCCCGATACCAGCGGGTCTTCAGAATAGTATTCAAAGTTTCGGCCACCCAGCGGGTTACGGTGAATATTTACGCCCGGGCCGAGGATAAAGTCGATGCCATAAGCTTTGATCTCTTCACCAAAAGCTACGCCCACTTTTCGTACCATCGCCGTATCCCAGCTCGATGCCAGCAATGTTCCCACGGGCCATGCGGTCGAAAACAAGTTGTCGGCCGAATCTTTCGCAGACATCATAAACCTGTGGATACCGGCAGGGCCATCCGCCATACCTATTGACGGTATGCCATATTTCGGAATAGGAATGGTATGACCTGATATAGCAGCCTGCTTGTCGGGCGTATTGTCATTGGCGCCCATATTTAAGCCGGGTACCGAGAAACCTTTTCCTACCACCACTTTCACTTTCTCCTCCACCGTCATCTTTTTGACGATCTCCTTAATAGGGTCTTTCCCGAATTGAGGCTCTTTTTCCTGGGCAAAGGATGCCTGGCTGCCAGCCAAAAATATAGCAGCGGCAGCTATGCCGAGTGATAATTTCTTCATGTCAGTTTTAATGATGTGTGCTTATTTGTTTTCTTTTACACGGACGCCTTTCGCATCAAACATACCCATCAGACTCCCTTTCACGTGGTCATCGTCAACTGGTTCCATCGTAAGCGTTACATCATAGCTTTGGATGGTAAAAGCTGCGGTAATGGTTTTGTCTTTTTCCTCTATCGAGGTGATCTTGGTCATTTCCTTGCCGGTAGTATCCTGAACGGCGCCGGCTAATTTGCCATCCTTTCTTTCGAGA
>JAICXZ010000049.1 GCA_025934475.1 Mucilaginibacter sp.
ACAGCCTGCAACTCTTCCGACTGCGATTGCAGTTCCTCATTCATCGACTGCAGGTTTTCAGATTGTTCCTGCAATACGTCGGCCTGGTGCGTAATAGTTGCTGTGCGTTCTTTTACCTGGCGCTCCAGTTTAGCTTTTTGCTGCATGATAGCGTGCACACGGTAGCGATAAACACCATAGATGCTACCCACAATAAATAACGCGGCAAGCGACTCGAACCACCAGGTTAGCCAGAATGGCGGCACAATGGTTACCTTAAGACTCAATATTCTGGGCGACCACTTACCTTCGCCGTTTTGGCTCTTTACCTTAAAGGTATAATCGCCCGGCGGAATGTTAGTGTATACGGCGGTATTCTTGTCGTCAACGTAATTCCAGCTCTTATCGAAGCCTTCGAGTATATAGGCATATTTCTTTTTGTTGGGCGATGCAAAATCAAGGGATGCATATTCAAATGACAGCACCGATTGATCATGCGACAACCGGATAGATTTAGTTTCGGAAATGTCTTCTTTCAATGGTGACGGATCATCTTCGCCCCTGGAAGCCGTTACGTCTTTGTTAAATAACTGGAACCTGGTAAGCACCAGCGTCGGGTCATATGGATTTTCTGCAACCTGATCGGGGAAGAATGAGTTGAAGCCATTAACGCCTCCAAAGTAAAATGCCCCGGTGCGACTTTTTAAAGCACAATGTTGTTTGAACTCATCAGCCTGCAAACCATTTTCTGTAGTGAAATTCCTGAACTTCTTTGTTGCCGGATCAAACATCGACATCCCATTATTGGTACCTATCCACATGTGGCCCTTATCGTCCTCCATGACCGACTCGGTGTAATCATTCGGAAGGCCGTCCTGTTTCTTGTAAACGATAAAATGATGAGTGCCCGGATCAAAAATATTTAAACCACCAAGCGTACAAACCCATAGCCGGCCCATATGATCCTGATACACATCGAGCGCGTTGTTATTGCTGATACTATTCTTGTTGTCGTCGTGTTTATAACTGGTACAGGTATAAGTTTTCGTATCAAAAAAGCACAAACCGGCATCATCAGTAGCCATCCACAGATTTCCGTTTTTATCGGCTATCATGGCATTGATCCGGTTGCAACCCAGGCTTTTGGGGTTAGACGGATCATTTTTAAAAGCAGTGAAGGTATTTGTTTTGGGATCGTAAAGATCTAAACCATCGCCAAAAGTACCGAGCCATATTCTTTTATCGGGAATTTGAACCACAGCATATACGTTATCTCCGCTCAGGCTTTTGGGATTTGCCGGGTCATGTTTAAACGTTTTGAATATACGTGTTTTGGGATCCATCACACTTACGCCATTGGCCCAGGTGCCTATCCACAAATTTTTCTGATCATCCTGGCTAATGTTAAGGATGTTATCTCCTGAAATGCTCTTTTTATCGGCTTCGCTATGTTTAAATGTTGTAAAGGTTCCTTTTTTTAGATTGAACAGATCCATCCCACCACCATCAGTGCCGATCCAGATATTATAGTTATCGTCCTCGAACATGGTAAGAACCAGGTTATTGGAGAGACTGATAGGCAAAGAGTTATGGGTATAGTGCGCAAATTCCGCCGAATTTTTCTTGTAGAGATCGACTCCGCCGCCATAGGTGCCTATCCACATGTTACCATGTCTGTCTTTCCTGATAATGTCAACCGAATTGCCGCTCAGGCTGGTGTTATCTACATCGTCGTGAACATAGCTGAAGAATTGCTCCCAGGCGTCAGAATAAATGCTCAGGCCACCGTTTTCAGTGCCGATCCAAAGATTATGATTGTCATCTTCGGCGATACTCTGAACGCTGTTATGAATCAGCGAATTGCTATTCTTCGAATCATGAAAGAAATGCTTAAACGCACCTGTTTTACGATCGAGCAGATTTAAGCCGGCTTCCTGGGTACCCACCCAGATATGATTTTCACTATCCTCAAATATTGCAGTAACCTTATCGCCCGACAGTGATGTTTTGATTCTACTATCGTGTTTGTAGGAGGTAAAATTGCCGGTTTTCGCGTCGTACATGCACAGTCCATCATCAACCGTTCCTATCCACATGTTGTTCTCAGCATCCTTATAGATGGTCATAACCGAGTTATCGCTGAGACTCTTAGGATTATTTTTATCGTGTGTATAATGACGGAAAATAGCTGTTTTGGGATCAAAAACACTTATACCGTCGTGCTGGGTACCCACCCATATCCTTCCGTATCCGTCAACAGCGAGCCTGCTTATGAAGTTGCTGGCCAGGCTATTTACATTTTTATTATCGTGCAGGTAGCGATGAAAACGGTCGGCTTTTCTATCGTATTTGCACAAACCACTTCCGCCTGTTGATACCCATATGTTGCCGTCTTTATCTTCAACAATATCTTGTATATAGTTATTGGATACCGTGGTTGTGTCCTTAACATCATTGCGAAACACGCGGAATTTATAGCCGTCATAACGGTTCAAGCCGTCTGCAGTACCAATCCAGATAAAGCCGCGGCTATCCTGGATGATACAGCTAGGGTCCAGTTCAGACAATCCGTTGGTGGTACTAAGGTGCGTAAAATGCAGTTGCTGGTTTTGGGCAAAAGAAAAGAAGGGAACGGCTATCAACAGAACAACAAACACACATTTCAGGCCCCTTGGTCCCACAAAGCTCATTAAATTAGCAGATTTAACCATTGCTTAAATAAAGTTCTAATAATCAGGGGTTAACAGAATTAGCCGTTATCTATCTTTATACGAAGGCAAACGAAGCAGGGTTATACGGTGTTAATATTTTTTTAACCCGGACTAATGTAAAACTGACATTAATAGTCAGCCAAAACCATTAAAATTGCGGAAAGATGAGTGATCGCAAGGACATAGCCGACAAACAGGATATCCACCTGCTGGTACAGAGTTTCTATCGTAAAGTGATTGACGATGATGTTATCGGCGAAATCTTTAGGGATGTACTTGTTTTTAGGTGGGATACGCATATTCCTATCATGGTCAACTTTTGGGAGTCGGTACTTTTAGGCAGTGCCACCTATAAGGGCAATACGATGCGGGTCCACATCGACCTGGATAAAAAACACCGCCTCCAACCGGAGCATTTTGAGCGCTGGAAAAAGCTTTTCTTCGAAACACTCGATGAGCACTTTGAGGGCAATGTAACCTCAGAAGCAAAGAAAAAAGTGGAGTTGATGGAGGTGCTGATGCAAACTAAGATCGCCCAAAGCCACAATCCAAATTTTATTCAGTAATATTTTCAGGTAATACTACTTATCATACTTCCGTGAAAACACGGTTGTATGCTATTGTTTATTAAGTTAACTTTAAGTAAAATACTGATAGACAACTTTTTGACCAATCGCAAGGTTTATGCCAAAGCTATTTAACAGTAAGCAGGCGGGCATTATTATCACGATAGTAATATTGATATTTCTCGGCGCGAGCTACTTTTTCATTTATGTCCCCGAGAATGAAAAAACCGTACAGGAAAGGCGTTTCAGAACATTACAGAACATTGACAGCAATATCCATTTTAAGATTGATAACAGTACCTTATTGATCAATAACCTGCTCTACACCAATAAAACGGACAACAAGGGGCTAAAAATATTTGTCAATAAATACAACGACTCCCTCGAAAAATACTACAAAAATAAAGTCGATTATAAGCTCCTGGCCAGCGAATCGCCCGGGGCCGGCCATTCAATGGCAAAGCTTACACGGGCCTTTGTTGACTCGCTCGTAGACGACCAGATTGTAGTGGATGCTCCAGACAACCGACTGACTATTTATGTGAGCTATACTTCCCGGAAAGCCGCCGGCCAGCCAAAAATTGGGATTCAATTTAATATCGACCAGTTTGTAAGGCCGCTATTGCCTGGTGATGTTTTTGATAACTATATCGTGTTTGACGATACGGGCAAGATATATGAAACGTTCAGATCCGGACTCAACTACAATATCAGGGATTCGCTGCTGGCAACCAGCAAGGGACTGAGCGTTCCGGGTTTGCATGATATCAGGATTGGCGGCACAGATTATAAAGTGTTCGCCCAGCCGGTAAACGTGCTTGATCAAAAATGGATAGTTGCCGGCCTGGTAACCTCAAAAAACTATCAAAAAGAAAAAAATCAGTTGCCGGTATGGATCGTGCTGTTGCTACTAACAGCGGCTATTGGAATAGTTGTTTGCATACCATGGGTCAAATTGTATCACATGGGTGGCAAGGATAAACTGACAGTCAGAGACGGCATCGCGACGGTACTGGTCTCAATGATACTGATGTCGCTATTATGTTTTGTGTTTTTTAAATACAATTTCCGGTTCCTCATCCTCCGGGAAAAACCGCCAACTGACCCAAAGGAGGTATTGGCTAATAATATTGCGACAGCATTTGAAAACGAGCTTCACAATGCTTATAACGTGCTGAGTTATTGCGATTCCGTTTATGCGAAACGCTATCCCAATATTACGAGCACTTCGCATGATTTAGGCCGAGATCCGGCCGGAGATTCGATTCTGAAAAACACCGGTTATACAATTGACGTTCACCAGGTTTTTTGGGTGGATATGAATGATGGTCGCGAGATGTACAACTGGGCTACCGATGTGAACATCCCCAAAGGCACTGATGTGAGCACACGCGATTATTTTATCAATATCAAAAATGATCATCCCAACCATGCTCAGGGTCGCGATACTTTTTATGTAAGTCAGAATGTATCCAAAGCCACAGGAGTATTTACCACAGCTATCGCCAAAAAATCTATTGCAAAAAGCACTTTGGTTGGCATGGCGCTTACCATGCAAAGCATGGATACGGTAGTGCTTCCCGATGGATACCAATTTGCATTAATTGATGAAAACGGACAAGTGCGTTACCATTCACGATCGCAATTTAATCTTAATCAAAACCTCAAAGCCGAATTATCGGACAGCAGCGCTTTAATAAGTAGTCTTGAGGCCAAATCAAACAATACTTTTCAAACCGATTACTTTGGCAGGCGCTACAACATCAAGATAAGGCCGCTTTCTCATCTGCCCTACTATATCACGATACTTGAGGATCTTGAATACAACGACGCACGCGATATGGAGGCCTACGCATTTACATTGTCCATGCTGTTGTGTCTGCTTGTTTTTCTCATTGTTGAGGTAAGCATCATTTTCCTGGCGTCATCAAGGCAATCATTTTTTAAGAAACAATTTTTCGAGACATCATGGATAGGCCCCAGGATCAGCTCGCATGGACAATATAACCTGGCCATTCTTACTAACCTATTCATTATTGGGATGATGTCTTTCTATTTCGGCGCCACATTTACTCAAAACGCCGTGCTTATTAAGAGCTCATTCCTGGAGTACATATTTATCATCCTTTTTTCCATCATTCTTACTTCGCTGTCGCTTAATGCCCTGTTCTACAGGCGATATAAACTGGAAAACTGCTACAAACACAAGTATAAGCTCCGGGCAATTGCCAGTTCGGCCGCACTTATTCTATTCATAGATATCGTAGCTGCCAATGCACTCGATCTGAAGAATAAATCAATTTTCGCCTCACATTTCGCCCATTTATTATATTACGAACTCATAGCTACCAGCTTTTGCCTGGTCGCAGTATATTACTATCCCCGGCTGCAGCCAACGCTAGCTGGATTTAACAAAATATGGCAGATCAACTGGAGTTATACCAATAGCTTTGCTATGGTGGCCACTACCCGGCTCATCATTACCAGCGGCATCCCCGTAGCTTTCTTTTTTATGTATTCGTACGATTATGAGCAAAACCTGGACAACCGCTACCGGCAATATCATTTCGCCAGAGATTTTGTAACCTCCCAGGATGTGTCAGCGAATACACCGACTAAAGATTTACTACAGAAGGGTTCGGATTACACCGCAGGGGTTTATTTTGACGGCGTATCCGTGCAAAATATTGCAGTTCAGGAAAATCCTAAGGCGCTGGACCAGATCAAGCAAAAATACCGGTATCGTTTTGAGGATTCACTTTCGGCAATGATACTAAGTGCATTTCGTTTTCATATCAACGCCATCGAGACTAAAAACAACCTGATGAATTTTCCTACTATCGGCGAAGAAACATTTTTCAATAAGCTAACCAGGGAAAAAAGCAACGACAGTATTTCGGCGGTAACCTATTACCGGCTGAATCCCACAAGATATTTAGTGATCAATTCGAGTAACAACGACTATCAAGCGCCAAACTGGCTTTTGCTGTTCCCGGCAATCCTCATTTTCTATTTTATTATACATCATGTTATCAGGAAGTTGTTCGCGCTTAACCTGCCGGTTGAAAAAGGGTGGAAAGAGATTAACGAAGGGTTGCTTACCAACAACGAGTTAAACAAATTGCTTCTGATAGTGGGATCGCCAGGTTCAGGCAAATTATCAAACCTTAAGGAAACACTTAAAAAACACGTGCTGCTTAGTAATAATGGGCAGCGCCTTGTGTATGACGATCCGCTAAAATCCAATGTATTCGTCGCGGATATGATCCTCATCCCGGCCGGCTCCTCCGCTTGCGGAAATGATGCCGACGATTCCTTATGGAAGCAATGTGTGGAGGAAGCATTGAAAGACAAGTATTCACTGGTGATAATAAATCATCTTGAATACAATATGAAGGATGGTAAAACGAATAATATGAAGCTCGACCTGCTCGAAAAGTTAATGACTAATGGGAAGAGCAAAATCATGATCGTTTCTACCGTTCACCCTGTATCGTTCCTCGACTCGTACAACCAACAAATCAAGCAGGCTAACAAGGCAGAGTCAACAGATGATAAGAGCGCCGACCCGAAACCCGAAAACGAGCTTGAACGATGGATGGTACTGTTCGGGCATTTTCGCATCATTATTGAGCCACTGGAAGACACCCATATCCATAGTGAACTGCCGGTAATTAAAGAGACCCAGTATTCGCATTTTCTGAACAAGATGCAAGACATAATCCCACCAAATATTGCAGATAAAGCCGACAAGATCGGGCCGGAGAGCGATTCGGTGATATTTAAACTACAGCTTACTTCGCAGTATTTTTACACCTACATATGGCAATCGCTTACAATGGAAGAGAAATTTCTTTTATATGACCTGGCAGAAGACGGCCTGGTTAACTCCTATGATGCTTATAATTTAAGCATCCTGATATCAAAAAAGCTGGTGATCATTTCCGACGGGACATTAATGCTATTCAATAAGGGTTTCCGGAATTTTATACTAACGGCGATTGGCCAAACCGAAGCCAACCGTATCAAGTCCCACGTAAAAGCTGATGGCAACTGGGACGGCCTCAAAACTCCACTGATGCTCGTCATGTTGGCCATCCTGGCGTTCCTGTTTGCCTCACAGCAGGAAGCCTATTCACGGATAATAACTTATATTACTGCTTTTGGCGCAGGTATACCCGCCATACTCAAAGTATTCTCTTTGTTCGGAAACTCATCGCAAAAGGCTGGATAAACCGCAACAATCCCCGTGAACTGGCTTCTCTATAAGTAATCCGGTTGTTGTTGTAAGCCGTCCGCTAGACAGCGAATGGCTTTTTTTATTGTACTACAGCCGCGTTCTTGTTGTACTTATTGCGGTAATCAACCGGGGGCATGCCCGTTATTTTTTTGAATACATCTCTGAATGCTTTGATATCAGTATAACCAACATCATACATCACTTCGTAAATGGTTTTCTTATTACTTTCGAAGCTTTTTTTCGCGGCCTCAATCTTAACGCGCTGGATATATTCAACAACTGTATTGTGCGTCGATTTTTTGAAGCGCCGTTCGAAGGTGCGCCGAACAACATTGAATCTGTCAGAAAGCTCGTCGACCGTTATTTTCTGCTGAAAATTATTTTCGATGTATTCCTGTGCGTTTTTAACCACTTCGTCTTCATGATCTTTTTGCCCGCGGAAGATCGAAAACGGCGACTGCTCTGTGCGGCCCATATCCACCACAAAATATTTGGCGGCCAGAATGGCCATTTCGCGGTTAGTATATTTCTCTACAAGGTATAGCAACAGGTTCCAATAGGACGTTGCACCACCGCTTGAGTATACGTGGTTTTCCTCCGTGATCACTTTCTCATCAACCAGGTTAACCTCCGGGAACATGGACCTGAACTGGTTGGCAAAAAACCAATGCGTCGAACATTTTTTTCCATTAAGCAGCCCTGTTGATGCCAGCAAAAATGCGCCCAGGCAGAGGCTGGCCACTTCGGCGCCATTGTTATACTGATCGATGATCCAGGGAATCATGTCCTCGTTCATCTTAATGCCCGCGTTTAAATCGCCGAAAAGCGGTGGCACTATTACCAGGTCAGTTTTTTTAACTTCATCCAGCAACAGGTCCGTATGGATGGAAAATGCGCCTCCGTTAAGTTTTACCTCGCGGGAGCGGCCTACCAGTTGCACATTGAATAACGGCGGTTTATCCGCATTCTGCAAAAACATATTTACTGCTGTAAACATATAGCGCGGGTCGGCAATGCCCTGCAACACGGCGCTTTCGGGTACCAGGATCGAAACTGTTTTCATATAACAAATTTAGGCCGGGCTTCTGTCGCAATCAACCCTTAAGAATGTCGTATCCGCGCGTTTTTCGGCGCTGATATTGGTACTAATTTGCATCAATCAAACAGCTAAACAAAATTTATTATGAAAAACGAGTTATCGGCTGAAATAGCAGGCACCAGGGACGTTCTTATAAATGTATTGAACAGCTTTAATGAAGAAAATATTAACGAGGTGCCATTTGAAGGCAGCTGGACCGGCGGGCAGGTTGCCGAGCATGTTCTCAAATCAGCATCTGGTGTATTGGCAGCTTTGGAAGGCGATACAAAACTGGCGGATCGCGACCCGGAACAAAACGTGGCGCAGCTGCGCGAGCTGTTTTTGAATTTCGACATTAAATTTAAATCACCTGATTTCATTATTCCATCAGATGAACCTAAGGATAAAGATTTCCTGATCAAAGCCCTGAGCACGACTTTTGACGGCATTGAAAAAAGCGCCGCTAGTGATGACCTTACTTTGATCTGTACCACGTTCGAGATGCCCGTGATGGGGTATCTGAGCCGGTCGGAATTTATCAATTTCACCTCCGTTCATACACAACGCCATATCCGACAGCTTAGTAACATACTCGATCATTTTGCAAAAACACATGACAACGCTCAATCCATACATTTACTTTAACGGTAACTGCCGGGAGGCGATGATCTTTTATCAACAGTGTCTTGGTGGTCAGTTGAATATGCAAACGGTAGCCGGATCAGCGCTTGAGGACAGGTGCCCGGTTGCAATGCAGCGCAAAATAATTCATGCTACGTTGCTCAGCGGCGCTATATTCATTATGGGATCTGATATGTGCGATGCGGCCGGAGTAGTGCCGGGGAACACGATCGCCATTTCGTTAAATTGCAGCAGCGAGCAGGAGATCAACACCCTGTATGAGCGGTTTTCGGAGGGCGGTAAAGTGGTCGATCCGCTAAAGACCCAGTTTTGGGGTGGGATGTTTGGCCTGGTTGAGGATAAATTCGGGGTGAGATGGATGTTTAACTACGACAAAAACGAACTCAATTAGAATATTATCAATAACTTGTTTCAACAACCAATTAAAAACTCAATACAATGGCAACCGTAAATCCATATTTAAACTTCCAGGATAATACCGAGGAAGCTTTCAATTTCTACAAATCAGTGTTCGGCACAGAATTTAGCGCCGTAGTGCGTTTTAAAGACTCGCCTATAGCCGGCAATGTAGCCGAGGCCGATAAAGACAAGATCATGCACATAGCACTCCCTATTGGCAACGGCAACCTGTTGATGGCAACCGATATGCTCAAATCCATGGGCCAGGAGCTAAAGACCGGCAATAATTTTGCCCTGTCCATCAGCCCCGAAACTGAAGAAGAAGCCTTAAGGTTTTTCAATGGCCTTTCGGAAGGCGGAACTGTCGAGGCGCCGTTTAAGAAAGAATTTTGGGGTGGCTATTTCGGCATGCTTCTGGATAAATTCGGCGTTCGCTGGATGATCAACTATCAGCCTGCAAGCTAAGAACGGAGGATGTGATGACTACAAAAACTATCAAAATACTTTGCTGGGTATTATTAGGGCTGTTCTGCCTCTTCCATGTATTCGATGCTATTGGCGGACTCAGCATGGCACAAGCCGGAATCGACGCCATGCATGCCATGGGCTACCCGGTTTACCTGATGCCGTTCCTTGCTGTTTTGAAATTGTTGGGGATCGCTGCATTACTGCAAAACAAATTCACAAGAATTAAAGAATGGGCATTTGCTGGCTTTTCGTTTACGCTGATTGGGGCCTCGGTGTCGCACATGTGTACCGACCACAATCCGCTGTTTGTTGTTCTGCCGATTGTTTTCCTCGCCATCTTATTCGTGG
>JAICXZ010000742.1 GCA_025934475.1 Mucilaginibacter sp.
ATTAGCGTCAGGAGTTGGTCCGCCCAATTCTCCGAGCGCCAACAGGCTCATATAACTGTTTGGATTTTCTTTGATGAAACTTTTTAGTTCAGCATGCAATTCATTCTGAATATCATGTATTTGCGACTGAAGGTTAAGATTGGCGCTTTTCGTTTTTGTGCTATCCTTATTGTTGATTGCCTGCATGGTAAGCATTTTCACTTTTGCCGAAGCATTTGTTTGAATAGCGAGCAATTTTAAATATTGATCGTTAACCCCGGAGCCAATAACTTTGGCGTGTGATGCCGAATCCGGACTTTGTATGGTTGTTGTTCCTTTATCAAAACAGAAAATGAGCCTGTCTGCTGAGCCTTCATCCAATTTAGCCGAACCTGCGGATTTATAATCAACCAGCAACTCGCCGAAAGATGGATAGATCAGGTCGCCCTTGAATTCAAACGCGCCATTAACCACTTGGGCAGAATCGAGAATCTTATTCGATCCAACCTGGTATAAAAAAAATACCTGCGCGTTGAGGTTGCCGAGTTTACCATTAATGGTAAAGGGCTGGGGTGACTGGGCATACGCACTCAACGACAGCAACGACGCCAGGAAAAAAAACAATTTCTTCATTCTATTTATTTGGATTGATAACGCTTTACTATTTAATGAATTGCAATCAGTTTAATTTTTGGTAAGTCCTCCACCAGAGGTCAGGCATTTCGCCGGATACTGCCGTTTGATAATCATCGTAGCGACAAGGCACCAGGTGAAAACGCTCATTCGCCGAGCCACCCGAGGGGTATGGTACCTGCATCCACCAACGGTCCGATTTTTTGCTCTTCACGAAGATAACCTCGTGGTCCTCATGTTTCAAACTGGTTTTGTAGATAAGATATTGTGATTTAGGATTAAGCGGGAAGTCTTTTTTACGGTTATAGTATCCATCAATAAAATACCAGATCATTTGGGCGATTAACGTCGCCGTTTGTCCGTTATTGTCGTAAGCCGGGTTAAACTCGTAAAAACCGATGGAACTTAGCTTATCATTAAAACCCGCGTAACGGGCAATCTGGCATGCCTCCTCACCATAAAGTCCATTTGGAGAAGCATTTGCGTTACCTACAGCATCTGATGAGCGAATTGCCCCCACGTCGATACTCATCATATTGGCGTTGCGTATCACCGGTTCGGCTACCGAAACCTGCCCGCTTATCTCACCTAACCGGTGCGCGTCGAAATATAGCTTATCCATCACCCTCAAACTCTCCTGGCTCGTAAAATAAGTCTGATAGCCCAAATTGCTGAAGTTGAACAGGTAATTGGGCTCGTGCAAAAAAATCTTGTTTAAGTAAGAAATCGAGGTGGTTTCCAAACTATCTGAAAAACCGTCGTCATCCAAATCAAATCGTGGATCTACAATCACCAAATCAACACGCTGTTCCAAATCTTCATAAGCCATGTATTGCGCATAGGTTATGTCCTGTCCGCCACCAATGATAATTGGCACAATGTCTTTCCGGATAAGTTCGTTCACCACTGTCTTTACTGCAAAATAAGTATCGGTGATCGAGGCGCCCTGTTTGATGTTACCCAGATCGGCAATTTTTACTTTGTAGCCGCCTTCAAAAAGCTGGTATAATTTCTCGCGGATATAATCGGGTCCTAACGCGCAACCGGAATTATTGACCGCATTCCGATCGTCCTGAACACCGATGATCGCTATATCCGTTTTCTGCTCCAGGTCGGGGAAATCGGTAGTAAAACACCTGATCTTTTCGCCCAAATGGCTGCTATAATAACCGTTTTTAGGGGCTATCACCTTTAAATCAATGGGGGTAAAAAAATCGGATAACGACATGTTGATGTGCAAATTCGTATATGTGCAAATGTGCGGATTTTTTTGTCTTGGCAAAACTTTTTGAGTTTTGGCTCCTTGCTCATTTCCCACATTTGCACATCTGCTAGTCTATCTGCACATTTGCACATCTGCTAGTCTATCTGCACATTTGCACATCTTCACATCCACACATTATAAAGATGATATTGGTTACCGGGGCAACGGGTTTTTTGGGCGCTGAGGTCGCAAAGCAACTTTTGGAACAGGGGCATGCTATTCGTTGCACCAAACGCAGCACATCTAAAGTGCCCGAAAAATTGCGGGCTTGCAGCGGGCAAATTGAATGGGTTGAGGCCGATCTGCTTGATATCTCTTCATTGGAAGCCGCTTTTGAAGGCGTTTCACACGTATATAATTGTGCGGCTTTCGTGTCCCTTCACCAGGCTGATAAAGAGCCGATGATCTATGCCAATGTTACCGGCACAGCAAACCTGGTAAATCTTTGCCTTATTAACGGATGCAGGCTGGTACACGTCAGCTCCGTTGCGGCAGTTGGCTATGCCAAGCCGGGGGAGTTGACGACGGAAAAACATCACCTGGACCAAGCGTTGGAGACTGATGGTTATGCCATTTCAAAACTGGAAAGCGAAATGGAAGTTTGGCGCGGCATAGCAGAGGGGCTGGATGCTGTAATCGTGAACCCTTCTATCATTCTCGGACCAGATGCCGGAACCGAAGGCAGCGGC
>JAICXZ010000408.1 GCA_025934475.1 Mucilaginibacter sp.
GATTAACGATTTTTTGACAACCTGTTTATCAGCTGTTTATGAAAAAATAAGCGGTGACAGGCGCGCGCGCATGAACACATAGTGTATCGGAATAAATGTTGTGCCAATTATGCTTTATTCAGCCGCAATCTTATAAGTTTGCCGTAACAAAACCGCAAAACCATGATACCAGCAAAAGGCTATGCCGCACCCAAGGCCAATATCCCATTAGAACCATTTAGTTTCGAGCGCCGCGAGGTTGGGCCGCACGACGTGCAGGTCGAGATCCTGTTTTCGGGCGTTTGCCATTCGGATATCCACCAGGCGCGTGATGAATGGGGCGGTGCTATTTTCCCGCTGGTACCCGGACACGAGATTGTTGGAAAAGTAGTGAAGATTGGCGATCAGGTAACCAAATTCAAAGTTGGCGATATAGCCGGTGTAGGTGTTTTCATAGACTCGTGCCGCCATTGCGAATACTGTAGGGCCGGGCTGGAGCAATATTGTAACGATAGCCCTGTATTTACCTACAGTAGTATCGATCATAACGGTGATGTGACCTATGGCGGGTATTCAAATAATATTGTAGTAGATGAGCAATATACATTAAAGGTATCGGAGAAATTACCGCTTGCCGGCGTGGCGCCTTTACTTTGCGCCGGTATTACCACCTGGTCACCGATTGCAACCTGGCAAATGGGCAAAGGGCACAAAGTTGGTGTTGTGGGCTTAGGTGGGTTGGGCCATATGGCCGTGAAATTTGCTGTTTCCAAAGGCGCCGAAGTGACCGTACTTAGCACCTCTCCTTCAAAAAAAGTGGACGCCGAACGATTGGGAGCTCACCATTTTGTGGTGACCAAAGACAAAGATCAAATGGCTGCCGCCGAACGTTCTCTCGATTTCATCATCAATACCGTTTCCGCGCAGCACGAATACAATGATTACCTACCGCTGCTTAGGGTAGATGGAACTATGGTATTGGTAGGCATTCCGCCGGAAGCGCCTTCATTGGGCGCTGTTAACCTGATCTCAAAACGCCGGCGCATTGCCGGTTCAATGATCGGCGGGATGAAAGAAACCCAGGAAATGTTGGATTACTGTGCCGAACATAATATTGTATCGGATGTAGAAGTGATCCGAATGGATTACATCAATGAAGCCTTCGAAAGAGTGCTGAAAAGCGATGTGCGTTACCGCTTTGTGATAGATATGGCGACTTTATAGTTTGGTTGGATTGAGTTGATTGAGTGAGTGGTTGATTAAGTTAGTTACTCATTCCAACTCAATCAACCTAGTTAACTTAATCAACCCAATTAACTTATGACAGTCCCATTTGACGAATTAAAAAGTGAATTCAACAGGGTGCTCCTGTCGTTAAATTTTCGGCAAGATAAGGCTGAAGATATCGCTCAAATTTTTGCTGAGAACAGCCGCGATGGGGTTTACACCCATGGCTTGAACCGGTTCCCCACATTCGTGCAATATGTGAAAGACGGACAAATTGCCCCTGATGCCGAGCCGACCAAAGAAGGCGGGCTGGGCAGCCTGGAACAATGGGACGGGCATTTTGGACCCGGGATATTGAACGCAAAGTTCTGCATGGCTCGCGCCATTGAGTTGGCCAATGAAAATGGGATCGGATGTGTCGCGATCAAAAACACTAATCACTGGATGCGCGGCGGCACTTATGGCTGGCAAGCCGCAGAGACAGGAATGATCGGTATTTGTTTTACCAATACCATTGCCAATATGCCGCCCTGGGGTGGAGTGGACCCGGTTTTGGGGAATAATCCATTAATAATATCAGTACCGCGAAAAGAGGGACACGTGGTGCTGGATATGGCCATTTCACAATATTCTATTGGGAAACTCAATCTATATAAATCGCAGGGCAAAGAACTACCGCTGCCAGGTGGCTATGATAAAGATGGGCATTTGAGTACGGATGCGGCTGCGATACTCGAATCGCAACGAGTTTTGCCGGTAGGTTTCTGGAAGGGGTCGGGACTATCATTGGTCCTTGATCTGTTAGCAACTATTTTCAGCCAGGTGCGATCAATTGATGCTATTACTGGAGGTGGGCCGGAGTCCGGTTTATCGCAGGTATTTATCGCCATAAAACCGATCGGAACGAAAACGAATGAACTGATTGAGGAGATAATTAAATACACCAAAACCAGTCGGCCCGAAAAAGATGGTGGTGAGGTTTTTTACCCAGGAGAAAACACGCTGCGCACACGCGCTAAGAGTTTACAAGAGGGGGTTTGGGTGGAGGAGAACATCTGGGAAAAAGTGCGAAATCTTTAAACCATTCGGTTAATTAAATATTCTCTCCTTGTTGTTTAAAATCGAGACGGTTTTATTGAATTGATTTCTTTGCACAGTTCGAAATCAAAATCTTTGATCATCACCCAATAATGATCATGATGAAAATTTCTGCGATCCTTGCTTATTGCCTTTTATTACCTTCGTTCGGCTTTTGCATTGCTAAAGACACAACAACAAAATCCAATCCCGAAATAGTGATGTTTGCTCCGGGTCTGGTACCAGGCACTTCAAACCGGGTTATGGCCCCGGCATTTGCACCCGACGGCAAGACGGTTTATTTTGGGCAAGTCGAGGGAAGTAGCCCAATTAACATTGTCGTTTCTTATTTAAAGAATAGTGCCTGGACAAAACCGGTTACTGCCCGGTTTTCGAAGAATTATCCCGATCTCGAGCCTGCGTTTGATCCTCATGGGAAATATTTGATCTTCGCGTCAAGCCGGCCAACGACGCCAGTGGATTCTTTGATTAACGGAAACTGGAACGGCAAGGAATGGCACAGGAAAGGTGGAAATTTGTGGAAGGTGAGCTATTCGGGGAAAGGTTGGAGCAAGCCGGTGCGTTTACCGGAGGTGATCAACAAAAATAGTTCGGTATTTAGCCCGGCTGTAGCAGGCGATGGTAGTTTGTATTTTATGAGGGCAGATAGTGGCGGCGTTTTTCATATTTATCGCTCGCAATATAAAAACGGACAATATCAAACGCCCGTTCGTGCCTCATTTTGCCTGGATAAATATGGCGATTTTGATCCTGCGGTAGCACCTGATGAGTCATTTTTGATATTCTCATCGCCAAGGCCACCTGCTCAAAAATCAACCGACTTGTTTATCGTTTTTCGAACACCCACCGGCTGGAGCGATCCAATTGACCTACGCCAGGCTATATCCGATAAAGTATTTGGTGTTGAGGCCAGGCTCTCGCCCGATTTGAAAACACTGTATTTTACCAATCAGATGAATAAAGAAGGTGTCAAGGTGACGACGGATAGTTATATATGGCAAGTGGATATTAGCGGGCTGCTAAAAGGTCATGGGGCATTGAAGTAAAGGCTTCTAGCGCTCAAACACTACAAATCCGGATACTCTTGGTCTCTTTTCCACAAATCGGGATTGCGACTTGTGTAGCACAGCAACGATTACTGTTAGTTTTTGTCTTTCATCAATGATGTAATGTATCATAAAAGGAAAAACGTCTAGTACCGCTGTTCGTACCTCATCGTATCTGTTTGCTGAAACGTAGGGATTTTGTTTAAGAAGATTTATCTTTTGACGTACGTGGAGTGTAAATCGTTTACCGAGCTTTTCTCGCTTTGAATTGTACCAGCGTGCAGCTTCTGCAATATCCTGCTTGGCAACAGGCAGCATTACGGCTTTGTACATTACAAATCCTTTTCGATATCATCCACTGCCTCATCAAAATCCAGGGTCTGTCCAGGATTTTTCTTGTAATCCTCCAGGCGCTGATTCAAGATATTTATATGCCACTGCGGAATATCCATCTCTTCCGTTTCAATCCCTTTAAATTTACTTTTCAACTCATTCCACTCATTTATCGGGATAAATACACCTGTAGTTTTTCCTGTACTGTCTGATATGTATTGCAAACTCATATATCAAAGATAATTATAAAGTTTAGCTCCTATTCAATCATCCCCTCAAACTTCTCCCAAAAACCATCTTTGGGCATCTCGGCAACAATCTCTACGGGCTCCTTTTTGATAGGATGCTCAAATCGCAGGCGCCTTGCGTGAAGGCAGATGCTTTTGCGCAGGCTTCCACGCGGATAACCGTATTTATTGTCGCCCACAATAGGACAACCCAGGGTAGCCAGTTGAACTCTTATTTGATGCGGACGGCCGGTGATTGGATTTACCTCCAACAAATAGTAACCTTCCAGTTCTCCGACCAGGCGATAGTTCAATTCGGAACGTGAGCCGTTGCCAACTTCAAACTCATAAGCCTTGGTCACATTTTTCTGCGGGTTTTTCAC
>JAICXZ010000816.1 GCA_025934475.1 Mucilaginibacter sp.
AAACTGGCTGTTGTATGTAGGGCTTGGCATAACACTTTACGGGCTTTGTTACTTCTTTGTGCACGATGTGTTTATCCACCAGCGCATCAGGATCTTGCGAAATAGCGATAATTGGTACCTGCGTGCGATACGCAGGGCTCACAAAGTTCACCACAAACATTTAGGTAAGGAACACGGAGAATGTTTTGGCATGTTGTGGGTTCCCATGAAATATTTTCGTGAATCTAAATCTGGGCGGTTATGATCAAATACACTTATCTTTTGATCGATCTTTTAAGCCTAGCCGTGCCGCTGGTGTTCTCGTTTCACCCCAAAATACGCCTGTATAAACATTGGAGTGCTTTATTACCGGCCATATTAATCACCGCCGTCTGCTATGTATTATGGGATAGCTGGTTTACCCGACTGGGCGTGTGGGGTTTCAACTCCAGGTATACAACTGGTATATATATTGGAAATTTACCTTTGGAGGAGTTGCTCTTTTTTATTTGTATTCCTTATTCGTGCGTCTTTACGTTCGAGTGCCTTTCAGGATTTCTCTCAGCGGCTGTACTACAAAAAGTCGTAAAGCCTTTCGGTTATTGCTTCACGATTACTTTGCTACTATTCGCCGCGATTTTTTATGCACAAGCCTATACGGCATCTGCCTTTGTATTATTGGCGGCCATGATATTTGCCGGGACTATAATAAATATATCCTGGCTTTCTAAATTTTATGTCGTATACGTCATCCTGCTCATCCCTTTTTTAATCGTAAACGGACTGCTTACAGGCACCGGCCTTTCATCACCTGTCGTATGGTATAATGCATCCGGAATAATTGGCTTACGCATACTAACAATCCCGGTGGAAGATATTTTCTACGGGATGGGTTTGATCCTGGCTAATGTTTGGGTCTATTCATCAATCAAAAAAAGGGCGCCCCAGCACCGGCGTATTTTCAGTTAGTTTAAAAAGAGAAAATAAATTATATGAAAGATATAGAAACTGCTTTGTCTGAATCCGAAGATCTGCTGGATTTGATACGGCAGGAACATGGGGCGCATTCAGCCGATACGCCATTGAAACCTGATGCATTTGCAATCGACGATGAAACTAAGATTGAACTGATCGAAAAACATTTTGGGGCGATCATGAATATCCTCGGGCTTGACATAACCGACGACAGTCTGAAGGAGACCCCAAAACGGGTAGCTAAAATGTATGTGAATGAAATTTTCAGCGGCCTAAATCCGGCAAATAAGCCTGATATAACCCTATTTGATAACAAATACAGCTACCAGCAAATGCTGATCGAACGCAATATTGCCGTAAAAAGTAATTGTGAGCATCATTTTGTCCCGATCATCGGCAAAGCACATGTCGCATACATCAGCAATGGTAAAGTGATCGGCTTATCCAAACTAAATCGGCTGGTTCAGTATTGTTCACGCCGCCCGCAAGTGCAAGAACGACTTACTATCCAAATTGCTGACGAAATAGGAAAAGCTTTAGGAACGGAAGATGTCGCCGTTATGATTGATGCATACCACCATTGCGTTTCTTCGCGCGGTGTACAGGATCCTGATAGCTCTACGGTGACAACAGAGTTCCGGGGCAAATTCACCGAGCAGGAAACTCGTTCCGAGTTTTTAAAGCTGGCTGTAAAATGAGCTTCGAAGGAAAAAATATTCTTATTGTTGGTGGCAGCTCAGGAATTGGATTGGCACTTGTTTCGCAGCTGGTAGCTGATGGTGCCACGGTTTATAACCTATCCCGCAACTACTCTGAAAAATGGTCTAAATCGGTAAAGCACTTACCTTTTGACGTTCTGTTCGAAAATTTTATACCGGGTGACTTTTTGCCTGAGGTATTGCATACCTGCCCGGCAGTATTAATCTCATGTCATT
>JAICXZ010000722.1 GCA_025934475.1 Mucilaginibacter sp.
AACGGATGTTTGCCATCATTGTTTACCACAGGCTGATCATCGATGCATAAAACCGAACCATCATCCGATTTTGTGGAGAATATATACACGCCGTCGTTGTCTATACGCAAATAACCGTTATATATTATACCAAAAGATGGCCTGTTCTTGTTTATATCGGCCAGATTAAAACTTTTTGCTACACCACTGTCAACCACTGCTGCGTCTTTAAACTGACCAGTATTATCAAATGTACCTTGCAACAACTGGTATTTCAAACCCGGATTATTACCCTGGTAAGCTACCGCAGCTAATGGCGCGCGGTTGTAAACCATCGAATGTGTTACACGACTACGCTTTCCGGAAGGTGCGATCACGATCGTTTCCAAATCGCGATATTGATCCTGAGGCACATCATAAGTCATCGGTACGTGGTATTCTATATCGGTTTCACGTGGGGTGTAGCCGTCGATCGTGTAAAATACTTTAGCACCAGCAACCGAAGGTTTCAATTCTACCTTCATCTGTGAACCGAACGAAATAGTGTCTTTCGCCCCTATGGCTTCAGGCACCCGGTAGTCATAACCATTTTTATCAAGGAATGCCAAATGCGATGGCAATCGCGTTTCTGCAAAATCCTTAAAATTCTTATTCGCTAAAGGTGACCATGCTACTTCGGCCAATGCCAAAGCACGCGGGAAATACATGTAATCAGCCTTTGCTTCTGTAGGGATATATTCGGTCCACAAGTTGGCCTGTACGCCTATAATGTATTTTTGCTGATCAGGCGTTAACGACGCTGGTGTAGGATTGTAGCTATAGGTCTGGCTTAGCGGAGTATATCCGCCAATACTTAATGGCTCATCCTTCCTCGCCTGTGCGTGATCCAGGTAAAGGCCATTGGTGCCCGGCGTCATGATCACATTGTGATTTTGCTGTGCTGCCGCAATACCGCCAGATTCGCCGCGCCAACTCCTGACCGTAGCATTGGGTGATAAGCCGCCTTCCAAAATCTCGTCCCAGCCAATAATGCTGCGGCCGTTGGAGTTTACAAACTTCTCCATCCGTTGTATAAAATAGCTTTGCAGCTCTTCCTCATTTTTCAGCTTCAGTTTCTTGATCAGCTTTTGGCAGAAAGCCGAATTCTTCCAGGCATCCTTTGGAACTTCATCACCGCCGATATGAATGTATTTGCTTGGAAAAAGCTCCATTACCTCGGTCAGTACGTCTTGCAGGAAATCAAATGTTTTATCCGAAGGGCAGTAAACATCTTTCACCACGCCCCAGGTTTCATATACCTTATAAGACTTGTTTGGATCGCAGCTTAACTCCGGATAGGCAGCCAAAGCAGCCATCGAATGACCCGGCATCTCAATTTCGGGAATAATATTGATATAGCGATCAGCCGCATATTTTACCACATCGCGAATCTGATCCTGGGTATAAAATCCACCATAAGGCGTATTATCAAACTGCTGCGGTGTGCGATCGTGGAAATTGCCGATAACAGTTTGTGCGCGCTGGCTACCAATTTCAGTCAGGCGAGGATATTTCTTTATCTCAATGCGCCAGCCCTGGTCGTCGGTCAGGTGCCAGTGAAAATTGTTCAACTTGTAATAAGCCATCACATCGATCAATTTCTTGATATACTCTACCGAGAAAAAGTGGCGGCACACATCCAGCATTAAGCCGCGATAGGCGAAACGCGGATAATCTTCTATTTGCGCGCAAGGTATTTTGATGGCAGCAGTTCTCTCAACCGGGATCAGTTGCAAAACGGTTTGTATGCCGTAAAAAAGTCCTACGCCCTTCGCGGCTATAATGATTTGCTGAGGTGTGATGGTAAGTCGATAACCCTGTTCAGGCAAATTATCAGTTCCCTTTGATGTAAAAACGATACTGTTACTCGTGCTTGCTGAATCACCGATTTTGAGTTGACAACGCAGGTTCAACTTGTTCTGCAGGTAATCGGTAAAGAAAGTCACAGCCTTACTTGTACTATCCGCCAGCAACATTGTTTGTTGGCCAAGCACGAATTCACCAGTTGATTTTTTAACGGAAACAGGCGCGGGAATAATACCCATATTGGGGTCGGCATCCTGTGCTTGTGTGTTGATGGTTGTGAAGAGCAGAACGGTTAAAAAGAGGGAAACAGCAATTTTATGCATAACAGTTAATCAGGGCATTTTAATTAAGCCGGTGAAGTTAACGGATTTTGGAAAAAATGTGTTTCAATAATTGTAAAAAATCGAACACAAAATGGCACTTTAAAAAGTTACCAACCCATTATCGGACAATAACTTGCTGAGTTTTTTACTGTTAAAAACCGTCACGCTCTCGAACTTTTTTTAAAGAGAAAAAGCCACCCGTTTTTGCGAATGGCTTTTGATTATTTCTTTTCAGCTTTTTCCTCTGTATGTTTTTTGGGTTTGCTCGGCCGCTTTTTGCCAAATGACCCCATCGCAATTTTGCCTTTCCTGGTTTTTTTATCGCCTTTTCCCATAGTTAAAGTTTATTATAAATTGATAAACCAATAATACGAGAAATGTTTGTTCAAGTCAAGAGTCAGACAAATTCCAATAGCTAAACTCTAAATCCTAATGGATCGAAGGCCTTTCAACTTTACAACTTTTCAGCCTTACAACTTTCCAACCAATTACGCAGGAAGAGCATGCTCTTTGGCCGCCAGGTAACGCTCAGCG
>JAICXZ010000621.1 GCA_025934475.1 Mucilaginibacter sp.
GCGTTATCGCTTGTCCAATAATAGATGTGCGTTGGCTCCGCTGCCCGCACCCTGAAGCTGTCATCCTTCATTTCCGCGGCGCCTTCGCTCCAGGTAGCCGCGAGTGTTCCTTCCAGATAAAAATTGCTGCATTTCCAATGTTTGTTTTTACATCGGGTTAATAGCAACAGCCCGTCTTCTACAAAGATCAATGTGCCGGTGGATAAGTCATCGGGAACCCATTCACCGGGCATGAGATCTAAGACCTTTACGATTTTGAAGAATTCCTCGCGGATTTCTGCCGGGAATGGGACGATTGCTTTGATGAGTGCTGTTAGTCGTCGCATGGGATAAGTTTATTAAAGGTGAGTTAATTGAATTATTGAGTTATGGCGCGGCGGTTCCAAACGGCATTTGCCGTGCCCTTCGGGATGTTTAGACACATGCCGTTTAATAAATGTTATTTTGAATTAGACAAAACCTTCGCTGACCTGTGAACAACTCAGTTCAAGCTCCACTGTGATCAGTTTTGTAAGGTCGCAATTGGAAATAAGCTATAATTAGTGACCAAGCGAGATTTAATACAAAGAAAAAAAAGCTGACTTTAAGCTCCGATATATTTTCCTGACGGACGAAATAAAAAACGCCCATTAATCCGAAATACAGGTTCAGGAATGCAAGTAACGTAAATGCAAAACGATGGCGAAGGGACCGCTTCTTTGCCAATGCAATCGCTAGTATTGCAGGTGTAGCTGCATCGGTTAGCCACCAGAAGACTAGGAAAGCACCTAATATCTCGGGACCTCCATTTAATTTCCCTCTATTTAAGAATAGACCGACAGGCAAGAATATCATTGCGACAACTATAACTAAGGACCAAAAAATATGCATGAGTTTCATCAATCTGTATTTTTATAAGCCCGGTTCAAGTAATCCAACCACATCCGAACGAATTCAGGATCGAGTTGATAATAATTGCCATCAAGATAATTAAGAAAAAAGCCACCATATACACTGACAACAACTTTCATCACTTGCCCCTTCTCGTTTTCACAGGAAGTAAGATAACACCCCATCCAAGCGGGACTCATCGGTACATGCAGCAGCTTTGCGTTGGAAAGAAAAATGTGCATGGAATCATCTCCCAATAAGGCCCCATGTAGATTAGACAAGGAATCGGCTGGAAGACTAAAGACCGTGGACGATTTATTTAGGGAATATATCTTCCAGTTCTTCGTATTATCCCAATGAATTGGCTTTGCACCTGTGTCTGGCATGGGGTGCAGAGCCAAGACGTACAATAAAATGAAATGCATAGTACAAGATTAAAGGTTAGTTAATTGCAGGAACCGGTATTCGGATGTGGGTTACTAACGGTATTTCTAGTCATATTAGAGCCTAAACTCATTTGGCTGACATCCTGCCCCAGGTCACCGGGATCATCGCCCTTTCCATTGACGCCCCAAGTCCCTTGAGTAGCAGGGAGCGATATTCCGTTTGTCCCCAGCACGTTGATTGCGAAAGTAGTACAGTTGTTTGTATTTAAATCATAATAGTAACCTGCATTGTTACCCAATGTTATGGAGTTCAAGATACCAAAAAATTGAGTGGCCGACACATTAATCGTGACACTTATATTGTACTCGTGCTCATCATCGTTCCCCAGAACGCCTTGAGCGGAAGTATAGCCGCTTATCGGATAAACGCCCGTTAAAGGATAGAAGCCCACGCTTCGGGTAATGATGTTGCCCTGAGAATTTTCCGTTAGAATCAGGAAGGTATGACCCACGTTCAGGGGATTGCCGGTAGCGCTTGTGCCAGCGGCTCCCCCTGGTGTAAAGGTCCAAGGCTGTCGCGTGCCAGGATCAGGCTGGTCAACGCACACTTGAACCGAATATGTATGATCAGGAGAAGCACTATTTGTGAAGCATCCAAAATAATCAGCGATACTTTGGATAGGAGTGGTGGGAGGGGAAACCTTTATTGAAAAATAACTCAGGGAAAGTTTTCGAGTCACCGGCGCGGGGCTTGACAAGCCGCTATGGCCTCCGAGGGGCGCCTCCACGAAACTATACGTGGTGCAGGTCGTTTCTGACCATTCGTAAGTGTCGGCGGGGTCGTCCGCCGAATAATTATAGCCGTAAAGCGTATTACAGACCTGCTGTTGCGCGACGATATCGACCGTCGTATGCGAATGATGGTTTCCGATTTGGCTAGGTTTGGCAAGTGTATTGCCGGACCAGTCTTCGGTAAGCATAATACCGTTGAACGTCGAGTCGCCGGGATGCATGGTGCTATCCGGCACGAAGGTAAGCTGCTGGCACTGCATATTGTTGGCAGAATCCCTATAGATGACGAGACGGCTGACATCAGAAAGACTAAAGAGGGCAGGCCCGGAGTTGTCGGCACGGAGGTAAACATCTTTCGAAAATTCAATGGGAACTACGACAACTTCTGTTCCGGAAAGTGAAACGACTGAAGCCTGATCCCACCGAAGCGTTCTTGATAGCTTGGCTCTGTAGTTGGCTGAGTTTGGAACGGTGGCCTGGCCCGCTACATTTTGAACGAACCAGACTTTTACCTGGTCGATCTGCGGGTTATTTGATGTTGTCCCCGGGTTACTTTGGTGTTTGATACATCCCGCCATGGTCAACATGGCCAGCAGCGGAGTAACAAGTTGTTTACAGTTCATTGGTGAAGGTTTAAATCGTTAATGACCAATTCGACGATGATAAAGTTAAAAGGAAAAAGAAATGATATTCTAAGTTGCACACGAATGTGATATATATCATTTTAACAATTGTGCAGCCAAACTGCAGTGGCCGGATCGAGGTGAATAGGCGGTTAAGCCTAAGTATAAGTGTTTTCACCTAGATGTAAACGGTATTGTGTATGCGCTGATTTGAATTCAGATTGAATCCGTACATTAGTTCGAACCATTAACCTTATCAAAGCCATGGAAGAAGCAATTGCTTTTTTGAACAAGATCGCCGAAGGGGAAGGGCACCCGCTGAGTCCTGCCTGCCTAGCCTACCTTAGAAAAACGATTAAGACGAAGGCCGTTAAAAAAGATGAGCACCTGCTCATCGAGGGACAGGTGTGCGAGAATCTGTATTTTATAATGACCGGATTGCTGAAATGCTATTACATCCTACATGGAAAAAAGGTGTGTGACTGGTTTTTCGGGGAAATGGAAACA
>JAICXZ010000102.1 GCA_025934475.1 Mucilaginibacter sp.
AAGAGGGGCCGCTGCTTAATTTTGCGGCCCCTGTTTTAAATATGTGCATCATGAAATTCAAAAGTCTTAGGCCTGCATTGCTTTTATCATCGTTCGCAGGTATGTTGTTGATTAGTGCCTGTTCGAAAAAAGGTGAGGTGGTATTGAATAAACCGCCGGTTGATACGTCCGTTAAGCCAAAGCCGGAAGTATATAACTACGCGTCGCTTGCAGATTCTCTGCAAGATGCAACCTACAATACCTTTATATCTGCTGATCGTAATTATTTTGTGCAAAACAACACCGGCAACACATCTTTCAACTATTGGCCCCAGGCGCATATGCTTGATGTGTTGCTGGATGGTTTCCTGCGCACGAAGAATACACAATACACCCTGCGCATGAAGGCTCTATTGAACGGTATCAAGGTTAAGAACGGAGGCGCCTATCCCAATGAGTTTTATGACGATATGGGCTGGCTGGCGAACGCTAGTCTGCGGACTTACAATGTAAATAGCGACCCGGACTACCTGACTGTTGCTCAAACTCTTTACACGGAGATAAAGGGTGGCTCCAACAACACCGCCGGTGGTGGCATTGCCTGGCAGCGGAGTCAGTTGTACTATAAAAACATTCCATCGACCGGGAATGCGACGATACTGTCCGCACGGTTTTATGAGCTGAATGGCAATCAAGCTGATCTGACCCTTGCCAAAAACCTGTATAGCTGGATGAAAACCACGCTCGTTAGTTCAATGGGCGTTGTGTATGACGGCATCAACCGCAACCAGGATGGACAGATTGATAATTGGGAATTTACTTATAACCAGGGGCTGTTTATAGGCTCCGCTGTTGAGTTGTATAATTGCACCAAAGACGCAAGCTATTTGCAGGATGCCGAATTGGTTGCCAATAACCTGATAGCCGATCCTAATCTAAGTCCAAATGGCATATTGAAAAGTGAAGGGCAAGGCGACGGTGGTTTATTCAAGGGAGTAGCCGTTCGTTACCTTACTGAGTTGATACAATTGACGGCCCTTGATGATGCAGACCGCACCAAATACGCCCAGTTTTTGCAAAGAAACGCGCAGACGCTATATGACAAAGGCGTTGCCCGACCATCGATGATGATCAGCCCCGACTGGACAACACAGCCCTCGGGAAATACAGATTTGACTACACAATTAAGCGGCGTTATGATGATTGAAGCCGCCGCCGCATTAAAAGCCAAATCAATGATTCAATAATATTATTGATAACATTAGCTACGCTATAAAAACAAGAATCATGTTTAAAAAGAATCTCCTGGCAGTCGGCATGTTTTTGCTGGCCACTCAATTGTTAGTGGCGCAAAAAAAGCCAACTGACTACGTTAACCCATTATTGGGTACGGCCACGTTATGGGACGCTAAAGACCTCGGCTTTGTGCCTACGCACAGGACCTGGGGCGCCGAGGTATTTCCAGGCTCTTCAGTGCCTAATGCGATGGTGCAGCTCACACCGGTCACGCAGTTTCATAGCGGTTCTGGTTATCAATATGAGGATACCGTGATCTATGGGTTTGCTCACACCAGCAAGGGCCATTGGAATTTATGCAATGTGCCACTGATGCCGGCGACAGGAACCATTGACGCCGGCAATTACCAATCGGCATACCGCCATCAACATGAGACTGCGCATCCAGGTTACTATCAGGTTTACCTGGATCGCTACGGCATCAATGCTGAATTGACTTCGACTTTGCGCTGCGCATTTCACAAGTACACCTTTAAGCCGGGCGCGGATGAGGAAGTGATAGCCAATCTCGCCATGTCGAATGAAAGGGTAAGAAGCTGGGACATTCGTAAGGAAAGCGACCATGTTTTCACCGGCTTTCAGCAAACCGGCGAAAAGATTTATTTCTACGGTATCGCGAATCATAAAATAGCGAAGATTGATTCGGCTAAAAAAGATCGGTTAATTGTTCCAGTCATTCATTTTAAGCAGGAGGACAAACCATTGGAACTGCAGATAGGATTCTCCTTTGTCAGCATAAAGAACGCCAAAGAGAATTTAGAAAAAGAGATGGCCGGAAAAAGCTTTGACCAGGTAAGGAAAGAAGCAACCGAAAACTGGAATCAGTTGCTGTCCAAGATTTCGGTTGACGGAGGCACCGAAAGGCAAAAGGGTATATTTTATTCATGCCTGTATCGTTCGTTTCTTTGGCCTGCTCTGCGGAGCGATGTTAACGGAGATTTTACCGATCTGAGTGGGAGGGTGGTTAACAAAGGCTTTAATTATTACACCGAACCATCTCTTTGGGACGACTACCGGAACAAACTGATCCTGTTGGGCCTTCTATCCCCCAAGGTAACGACCGATGTTATTAAGTCGCTGATAGACAAAGGTGAAATCACTGGATTTATGCCCACCTTCTTTCATGGCGACCATGCCTCGGTCTTTATTACAGGCTCATACCTGCGGGGATTGAAAGATTTTGACGTAGAGGCGGCCTACCGACTGATGCTTAAAAACGCAACAGTTGAAGGGACAAGAAAATATGTAGATGAATACAATACTAAAGGTTACATATCGGAGCTTGATGTTGCTAACCCGGTGACGGAAACGGTAACGAAGGCGGCTGTCACCAAAACGTTGGAATACGCCTACGACGATTATGCCGTGGCGCTGCTAGCCAGGCAATTAAACGATACGGCGAATTACCGTATGCTTATGAAAAGGTCGCGTAACTACAAAAATGTGTTTAATCCAGCCAATCGGTTTTTGGAGGGGCGCCTGGCTAACGGTGATTGGGTGAAGAATTTCAATCCATATTATCCATATTATGAGTATATGTACCGCGAGGCCAATGCGTGGCAGTCGTCATTTTTTGCGCCGCAGGACATGCCGGGTCTGATCAGTCTTTATCCAAACAAGCGCGCCTTCGAGGCCAAGGTCGATTCACTTTTCAGCATTCCGTGGAAAGGCTATGAGGCTTATAATATTTCGGGCTTTATCGGTCAATATTGCCAGGGAAACCAGCCCGACCACAGTTATCCATTCCTGTATTACTTTATCGGCAAGCAGGAAAAATCGCAAGTCATCCTGGATAGCATCATGAACCATTTTTACGACCTCGGCAAATACCACCTGGCATACGCAGGAATGGACGACGCCGGCGAAATGTCTTCCTGGTATGTATTTAATGCTATGGGATTTTACCCCTTTTCTCCGGCCGATCCGCAATACATAGTGTCGGTGCCACTTTTCAATCATATCCGGATCAGTCTAGCCAATGGCAAAACCTACTCCATAATCAAGAAAGGCTCCGGGAAAAAGATTTCGTCATTGAATTATGATGGGAAGCATCTGAAAGAATACGCGATAGCGGATAAAGCATTGAAGGAAGGTAAAACATTGGAAATAGGTACCCAATAAGTTGATTGAAACATGTTTGCGGTCAGGTAGAGTGCGCCGGGCATTGTGTTCCTGGCGCCGTCAAATTCAGGTAAATTGACTCATAAGCGAGAAATAGCTATCACACAATTGCCATCTGTTTAGCTTTGTTGGCAAGCGAACGCAAAAAAAATTGAATTGCTTCGTCAAACAAAATCTAAATCAGCCATCTTTAATACAGGAGGCCGCGAATGGCGGCCTCTTCTATTTACAATAATTCTACTGCCCAAACTGTCTTATACAGTAAAATTGTGCGCGAATCATTTTACAGGAATTTGAGTTGATGTCAACCGTTAAACTTCTTGGAATTATGCTGATTTTATCCTGTTTTTTATTGACAGTAACTTCGACAAGTAAAAACAAAAAACCCTCGTAAGTTCCTCACTTACAAGGGTAATTTTGATAGTTCAGTAGCCCGTAGGGGAATCGAACCCCTGTTTCAAGAATGAAAATCTTGCGTCCTAACCCCTAGACGAACGGGCCTTTTTCTAATTACGGATTGCGAAATTTCAAATTCGAATTGGAAAGTTTTCACTCCGCATTTGGCATTCCGATTTCCGGAATCTCTGCCGAAAGTGGGCGCAAATATAATAACATTGCCGAATATGGCAATCTTGCAATGTAAAAAATTGACAGTAAAAACAAACTCAGGCGGCTATGACGTTCCGGTATTTGAGAGGCGTGGTTTTGTAACGCGTGCGGAACAACCTTATAAACGAGCTGGTACACTTGAAACCAACCATATTCACAATTTCATAAATGGGGTACTCCGTTTTGGTGAGCAGCAGTTGAGCCCGCTGCAACCTCAGATGGATCAGGAACTGGTGGGGCGATTGGTCATAAGCTAGCTTAAAGGTGCGCAGCAGGTGATTGACCGATAGACAGGCATGGTCGGCCAGTATCTCCAGGTTTACGTTGCGGTTGTAGTTGGCGTAAAGATATTCTTTAGCCAGGTTAAGACGGCGCAATATCTCAACCCTCGTGCTGTAATGCAAAAAATTGAGGTTGCGGGCTTTGTTCAGGATTTCTTCGTCGTAGATGCGATAATAGCTCATCAGGCAGCGGTTTAAGTATTCATTCAACTGCTCCTCGTCGTTGCCGCCGTTATCAAGGTATTCTTTCAGCTTGCCAACCGCATGTTTCATCTCCATCTTAAATGGATAGATGGTTTCGATCAATTCGGGCTGAAGTGAGCTTATATCACCGCCATTGCCTATGAGCAAATTCTCGTGATTAAAATCAGCCAGGAAATCTTCGCCGAATTCAATCGAAAACATACTCTCGGGCGTCAATGCACCAAAGTCGCTGGTAAACCGGGTGTCCTTGTTCAGAACGATAAACGAATCGTTATGAATGGATAGCTGGCGACGGCCAACCGTACATAGTTCGCTTCCGCCAAAAACAAATCGCATGGTAAATCTGCTGGTGGTTTGCGATACAGGTTTCACAGGAATAGTGCTGCTCACTATTTTGTTTCCGTTGCCTAATACCTTGATGTAATCCATAGTGGTATGTGATATAAAGTGCTCACTATAAAGTTACTGAGGTGACTTCAGCACATTATCACCCCAATGGGGGGATTTTAATAATTAAGGGCTTAGTTATGGCAAAATGCCGAAGAAATTTAAATCAGCTTATTCTCTTTCGCTGTTTTTATAGCGTCCGCCCGGGAATTCACGTCGAGCTTGAGGTATATATTTTTGATGTGACTGCGTACCGTTTCCAGGTCGATGAATAGATCGCGGGCTATTTGACTACGGCTTTTGCCATCGGCAATTTGTTCCAGTATCTGGGTTTCGCGGCGCGATAGTGGCGATTCCTGGTTGCGCTGGAACGATTTGATCACCATACGGGCGATATTGACGCTCATGGGGCCACCGCCCTCTTTTACCTCGCGGATAGATTCGACTATCTTGATGGCAGGCGTATTTTTGGTGAGGTAACCCGAGGCACCGTTGGCAAGGGCTTCAAATATGGTCTTCTCCGATTCGTATACTGTCAAAATCAGAATGTAGGCATGGGGCAGCAGGCGCTTCAACTTCGGTATGGCCTGGATGCCGTTTGTGCCGGGTAGTTCGATATCGAGCAACACAACATCCGGGCCATCATCGGCAATACTTTTTGCAGCTTCATCAAACGAAACATAGCTATTTACAACCTGGTATCCCTCACTTTGGCCTATCAATAGAGCGTATCCCTCGCGTATGATCTGATCATCCTCAATGATCACTATCCTGATATCTCTGCCCATATATATTTTAGTTTAGTGTTATTGTATTATTCATTCTCACAGTCAATTCAACAAAAGTGCCACGACCTTTTTCTGAATTGATATCGATGTCGCCGCCAATGCGTTTGGTACGGGTGATAATATTATTGATACCCTGCCCCTTAAACGATCCGTTCTTTGTAAAACCACAGCCGTTATCACTCAATGTTATCTGCAATTCGTCCTTTTGGATATGATCCACGTTAATGATCACCCTCGTTGCATGCGCATGTTTTAGCGTGTTATTCAAAAGTTCCTTAAATATCATGGGAATGTTGCGGCTGTATTCCATCGGCAGTTTCACTTTATTCAGCGACTCATCGATACCATTAAATTCGAACTCAATAGCGGTATCCAGGAACAGCTCATTGCCAAAATCCCTGATGTGATTTAGTATTTCGAAAAGGTTATCGCTTTTGGGATCCAATGCCCAAAGGATGTCTTTAGTACCATTATATAGTGACGATGCATTCTGCCTGATCTGCTCCAGCAGTTTTTTTTGATCATTCTGGTCCTGATCCATCTTGGTGCCCAGTATCTCGGATAGCACGGTGATGCGGGTTAGTTTATTGCCTAACTCATCGTGAAAATCCTCCGCGGTTTGTTGCCTGATGCGGATACTTTCCTCTCGCTTGGTGGCTTCAATGATCTTTTGCCGTTTTGCCTTAGATCGCTGCAGATAGTTTTGCAGGATAAAACCCAGCAGGACAAAAAATGCAATACCTATAAGACGGAAAGATGCTGTTTGATAAAAGGCAGGGGTAATAGTAAAAGAGAAGCTGGCTGTATTTTCGGACGGCGTCCCATTGGCAGAGATAGCTTTTACTTCAAAAGTATACTTACCCGGAGGCAGCGAAGGGTAATCGACTACGTCGTTTGTCACCGGGGCCGAATATGAGCTGTCGAGCCCCACCAGTTTATAACTATAGGAAATGTTATCCGGGTCCTTCAGGTCGACACCGCGGAACCAGATGGCCATGTGGTTTTGGTCGTGCGACAGCATAGCGCCGTCATTTAGTTCCGTACTATTGAGCCAGCCAATGGACGATCCCACCTGGGGCACAACCCGCGCCACCTGGATAGTAACGTATGGCGCGGCAGGCTTATCCTGTTTCGAGTTGGCGTTATAGATAACGGCCCCCTTTGTGGTGCCTATCCACACTTTATTGTCCGCGTAAAAAGCCGCATTCTGATTCGACTCCAGGATGAGTGATTTCTTACTGCTGCCGCCCGTAACGCTGAACAAATGCTTTTCATCATCAAACGACAACCGGTTCACTCCCCTGCCTGTGCCCACCCACACTACGCCATTGCTATCTGTCACCAGGCTGTATATGGTATTCGAATTTAAACCGTCCTTTAGGCCATAGTTCTTCACCTCGCCGTTGTGACGGTCCCAGGCAAAAATACCGCGATCATCCGTGCCAAAAACGATATTATCCTTATACTTCATCATGCAAAAAACTGCGGATGTTCGCAACGCGTTAACCTTAAAACCTTTAACCCATTGTTTGTTGACCAGTAGCGCCACGCCATCATTAGTGCCAATCAATACCGAATCCCTGCCCAATTCGACAATAGATGATGAGAACCGGTAGAAATTCGCCACGTGCCTCGCCTCCCCGTTTTTAATAAAGAAACAGCCACTTGGCGTGGTGATCCAAAGCGTGCCCGAATAATCCTCAATTATACCGTTGACGGCATAGTTAACCAGTTCAGGAACCCGTTCCGCTGTGTTGCCATTATATTGCCAAAGTCCGTCGTGGGTACCGATCCATAACGTGCCTTTACTGTCGGTATAGAGATATTGAATGCGCTTCAACTCAGGGTCATGTTGATGCAGGTCGATGGATGATAGGTTTTTCCCATCATAGCGCATCAGGCCACCACCGTCTATTCCAAGTAAGATATTGCCTTTTTTATCCTTACTAATCCCCATCACCACCTCATTTGCCGACATGCCCTGCGAACGGTCGAGTATCACAAACTGATCGCCCTGGTAGCGGTACAAACCATTGCCCTGGGTAGCGAACCAAAGGTTGTTACCCGCATCCCTGTAAACATCGGCAATGGCGTTATCTGTAAGACCATTAAGCGCGGTAAAGTGGGTTACCTGGTGGTTTTTGATAGAATAAGCGCCAATAGTGGTGCCTATCCACAAGTTGCCATCAGCGTCAAGCGTTGTGCAAAGCAGATAAGAGTTATTAGAGATGGAAGCGATAGCTTTTGCTTCAAAGGGCATAAGTTTGCCGTTTTCGACGGTATACACGGAGGTATAAGTTTGAAGGAACAAGCGATTCCTATCAAATAATATGCGGGCTACATAAAATGAGTGTTGGTTTGCGGGGTAATCAACCACTTTAACCCAATGCTTGCCATCGAGGTAATAAAGCCCTTTTTGATAAATAGACGCGTAGAGCCTACCCGATTCATCAGTTGCAACGCAGGTAAGATGCCGTTTAATAGTATCCTGCACCCATTGCAATTTTACTGTATCTCGGGTTACCCGGAACAATCGCCCGCCGATGCCGGCCCAAATATTACCGCCTCCGTCC
>JAICXZ010000270.1 GCA_025934475.1 Mucilaginibacter sp.
ATCGCAAAAACAAGTGTAAATCACTAATAATTTCTAAATAAAACGCTTAATACTATGGAATTAGTGGGACTTTAATGGTATTTAACATCAGCAGCCACTCCCTATTTTAAAACGACGGCAATATTCTCCCAGTACATCCAGTGGGCATTCAAGTTTTCGGCGCCGTTGGCTGCATAAAACTTTCGGGCTGCATCATTTCCGGGATCGACGCATACCTTCCGGGCATTTTGCCCGGCGAACCATTTCGCCAGTATTTTCACCAGTTCGCTGGCTATACCCCTTCTGCGCCATTCAGTATCGACATCAATCCACTCCAATTCGCCCTCACAATCCAGGCGGGTAGTGAGGTGCCCGGCGATGAGTCCCACAATCTTTTCATCATCCACAGCTACATATAGCACCCTCAACGGCAACGCTTTTTGCGGGTTGTTGGTACCGTTCATGTAAGCAGTAATGCGCGGAATCCAATAGTCTATCTCGCCCCAGCCCAATGAGCGTAACCGGGCCATAGCTGGTATGTCATCAACGGATGCGAGCCTGAAAAACATCTTCAGGCAAAAGATAACGAATTCCCCGGCGATATATGATGAACCTTTATACCCGGAACATTCTTATTTAACCATTCCATCATAAATTCCGAACCCGGTTCCTCGCTGGCGATGTGTCCAAGTACTATAAGGGAAATATTGTCACCTTTGGCCCTTGCGTCCCGCACATATTCGGCTGTTTCCCATTCCGAAATTTCTCCGCAGAATATCGCATTGGGTTTATATTTCATAATCGCCTCAATCTGGCGCCGGCCACCTGCCGCTCCGGGAAGTAATAAAATGCGACGACAGGTTTCGTTCAAATCGCCAACGTAGCGAAGCTCGTTAATATTCAATTTTCGTTTGGCATGATAGGCCAGATCCCGCAATGTTGTGCTCTGCATTGTCAGAAGATTAGGAACATCCTTGTCCGCCATATCTGTCCATTCCAATTGCTTTAGCAGGCCCATGGTGACACCATCCGGCTTCAAGCTGTGTATATAATCGTGATTTCGCCAAACGGCAATATTGTGCTGTTTAAGCAGATTCATTTTATATTGGTAAACATCGTCATCCTTAAGCCATTCGGTATCGTCGGTGTGATTGTAAAAGGTGGGCTCATGCGCTATAATAAAATTGGCGCCAAGGGTAATCGCCTTCCTGATGATATCGATCGTAGCAAACATCGTTGTAACGATCCCAGTAACCACAGTATCCGAACTACCAGCCTTGAGCGTGTCGACCGTATTAGGAAATGGTGCGCCGGGAATTTGCTTGATAAACATATCCATGATCTGCTTCACAGTATAGGATTCGGCAGGTTTTACAAAGCTTGCGGCATTGCTCATGAGCGGTTCCGCGAGCAGCATCCCTGCTCCTGCGACAACAGCGGTATTATAAATAAATTTCCTGCGGCTAAGGCCGTCATTAGTTGGATTGGTTTCGGATGACATATTTGGAATGGTTTAAAATCAAATGTAATGTTTTAGCAATGAACTGCTATCGCGATCAAGGAATAACAGGGACCCTGCATGTTTTCGCAGGACTGATGCGGGGCATTGCTCATTGATAGCGCCATTTAAGGTTTTTTCCACAGCATTCGCCTTATTTTTTCCCGGAACCATACAATAGATGAATTTACCAGCCATCAACGCCGGTATCGTTAACGTTATTGCATCGGTGGGCACGTCCTTCAATGTCGCAAAACAACCGTCGTTAACTTGCTGTTGGCGACATTCCTGGTCGAGGTCGACAATCTTGACAGCGGCCGGATCATTAAAATCGGCCACATGCGGATCGTTAAAAGCAATGTGTCCATTTTCGCCGATGCCCATGCAAACAATAGCGGGCGGCAACTTCCGCAGCAGATCAGCATATCTGTGGCACTCGGCTTTCGGATCAGTTGCGTTGCCATTGATATAGTTAACCGAATTAAAGGGTAGTTTACTAAATAGTCTATCCCTTAAAAACACGCCAAAGCCTTGCGGTGCATTTTCGGGCAAGCCGATATACTCATCCATATGAAAAGCGTTGACCCGCTGCCATGGAATGTCTTTTCGCTCAATCAATGCCTGCAAAAATTCACTTTGTGAGGGCGCTGCGGCAAAGATGATATCGACAAATTCCTGCTGCGTCAACAATTCATTAATCTTATCGCAAGCCAAAACAGCTGCTTCGTCACCCATGGTCTGGCGGCTCTCATAAACTTTTATATCGAGACTATCTACTTTAAACTGCGTGACCATCTTTAGTATAAATTACCTTACCTCCAATCATCGTCATTGACACATGAATATCCTTATCAAAAATCACGATATCTGCATCTTTTCCACTCGTCAGCGATCCTTTCCTATCATCGATCTTCATTATCCTGGCGGGCGTCTCAGATGCCATGCGGACTGCTTCAAGCAAGGGCACATCGGCCAGTTGAATCATAGTACGAACGAGGCGGTCGAACGTCGCAACGCTCCCGGCAAAAGCAGTTCGATCCGGCATTTTGGCAACGTCGTCTTCGACAATCACTTTTGTCCCATTTTTAAGTCCACCCAGCATGCTTTCGCCCGATGGCATTCCTGCTGCGCGCATCGCATCGGTGATTAATGCAATGTGCTTAGGGCCTTTGATCTTATAAATGAGCTTTAACAATGGAGCCGGCAAATGGACACCATCGGCAATTATCTCCACATCCATTTCATCTATCAGATAAACGCTCTCTACAACACCTGCATACCTGAACGCATTCCGTCTCATAACGCCCGACATGGCCGAATAAAAATGGGTCGCCAGCGTATATCCGTTATTAAAAGCTTCTGAAACCTCCTCATAAATCGCATCGGTGTGTGCAATGGCCGGCAAAACATCATTTTTAATCATATAACGGCCAAATTCTATCGCTCCCGGTAATTCCGGCGCTGCACTCCAGCGTTTAATAAATTTTGATTTATTCAAAACCTCCCGGTATTCATCCGCATCGGGATTTCGAATAAAGCGAGGATCCTGCGCGCCACGCTGCGTCATGGCGAAATAGGGCCCTTCGAGATGAATGCCCATAAATTGGGCGCCGGAATCGTTCAATTTATCGGCTTCTTCATAAACCCTTAATGTTTCGAGCAGATCGGGCTTTTCGCAGGTCAGCGTGGTCGGGAACATTGCAGTTATGCCATGCTGCGCATGCATTTTTGCAATTTCAAGGAAGCCATCTACCGAATTGTCCATAAAATCATGCCCGCCTCCGCCATGTACATGGATGTCGATAAATCCCGGGCTTACATATTTGCCGCGGGCATCTATTACCCGGGCATCAGATGTTTCAATCTCTCCTTCGGCAATTGCCAGTATCTTTCCGTTTTCAACCAAAATACATCCACCACCGATAACCCGATTTGGGGTAATTACCTGTCCGTTAATGATCTTTAATCGCATATCTATTTTTGACGGGAAAGCCTGTCATACAACAATTTAGTTTTTTCATCGCGTAGCTTATTTTCATCTGTCAGCTCGCCGGGATAGAGATAACCAGCATTAAATAAGTTAAAAGTAGTGTCCACAGTTTCTTCGGATGCCATTAATTCTTTGAGCAGTGTTATTACACCAGGAAGATCATGCGGATCAAAATCCGGAGAGTTCAATTTCGCTTCAACCGTTTCATAAGTAAGGTAATCTCCTCTAATCACTTGCATCAACCCATAATGAGCAAACTCCTTCTCATTTTTAGTTGGCTTTAAAGAGGTAAGCTCCCTGAGAGCAATTTTGGCACTATCAGCTAATTGCTCAACAGAGATTGGATGGGGAGACCGTACTTTTCCCTGCACAACCTGGTAAGGGGCCAATTTCAAAGCGTGCCAAAACTTTACAGCCTGCTCTCGGTCGAGGCCATATTGCTTTTCAGCGTAGTTGGTTACGAACCCGTCAACATTCAGTGGCTTATCGATCCTTAGACTTTCGGCATAAGCCGCAAGCAGTATGTTGAAGCCGCTGATTGGGTAAACGTGCCTGATGGCATACAGATCGGTAATATTTTCCTCCGTTTCAAATACAGGCGAGTACTGCCCCGAGGTGGACCATGAGGTCATTATCATACCCTTATAGCCCAATTGGCGACAGATGGGAACAAAATCGCGTATATTCTTGAAATGCTTCTCCCACATGGTGAGAAAGTAATTATCCGGATATGAGCGTATGGACGGCGCGCCCCATATCTCCAGGCCGCTTTCGACCAGCTTCTTGTGCTCGCCAAAGTTGTTCATATCCCAGCCGTAGTTCCAGTCGACCAGGATAGTTTCTTTCGGCAGTAATTTGATCGCTTCGGGATATTTCAATGCAATATCGGCCCACATTACCGGGCGCTTACCCATTTTAATCACGATATTACATAGCATCCGGATATAATCGATATAAAGCCGTGATTTGCCTACCTCCGCTACTTTTTTGCGGCAGCGATCATCATGACCCAGCAAGTAAGTCTCATCGCCGCCGATATGAATATATTTTGAAGTGTGTGTCGAAGCGAGCTCCTTATACAGATCGCTGAAAAGCAGGCTGTCTTGCGTAGTTTGCAACGGGCATACCTGTGAGTAGTCCTTTTGATCCTCGCGCAGTTCCTGATATTTCTCGTTTCTCAAAATATATTCTACGTGTCCAAAGCTTTGTTGAAGGGGAATAACGTCGATTCCTAAACCGTTGCAGTATTTGATAAAATCTACGATCTCTGCTTTCGTGTATGCATATCGATTTGGAATAAGGGGATGCTTTTCGAAGGGATAGGTTCCCTCCCACTCCATGATCAAAGTATTCATGCCTTCATCGCTCAGCTTTTTGGCAAATGCCTTTAAAGCAGGCATGGGCATTACCTGGATGCGGAGATCAAGATGGAAACCCTTAACAGCAAAATCGCGTGTTTGGCCAAAACTATTTTGAGAACCAAACAAATAAAGGAGAAGAAGCAAAAGGCATTTTTTCATATAGGTTTACCGGAAGGGAGGCGGTCAGATGGTAAAATTAAAAGATTACATTAAAGCGCCTTAGTTTTAGCGATAAATATTTGCGACTAAACTGCCGCACGATTTAACTTTACCCAAAACTACGCTGCGTTAGGGCTGTTGTTTTTAAAACCATCTGTCAAAAAAATCCACTATGAAAAAGCTAACCGAACAAGAGATCAATACACAATTGAGTGATTTAAAAGATTGGAAGTATAGCGATAATGCCATCGTAAAGAATTTCACTTTCCCGACATTTTTTGAGGCTTATGTGCTATTGACCAAAGCAGCATTCATTGCCGAAAAGCTCAATCACCACCCTGATTGGTCGGGGGTATACAATAAGGTGACGCTAAAGCTTAGCACACACGATGCGGGCGGTGTGACACAAAATGATCTTGATTTTGCCTCCGAAATAGAGAAGTCACTGGGTAAATAGTACAT
>JAICXZ010000334.1 GCA_025934475.1 Mucilaginibacter sp.
GGCTTTGATGGAAACAAAAGCGGAGATAAGTAAAGCGTATCGATAATGCAGGCGCGGTTTATCCTTGCCTGTTCAAGCAGGCCGCCAATATATTTTACGTCGTGCTCTAATACGTTGTGGCCACAAACAAATTTGGCGCCCATTATGAACTCCACAAAGGCATTTGCCGATGGACTATGGAAAATGTTGCCATCGTCCTTGATGCAGCCCATATCAAGAACCTTTCCGCTTTGCGAATTAATTTCAGTGTCAATAAAAACAATCGAATTCAAAATTCAACTATTTAATTTAAGTCTTATCGCATCGTCGCAAACTCATTGCCGATCAACCGCAAATTACAATTATTTAAACGCAAAATGACGATAGTCTATCGAGGATACAATATCTTTAAAGAAGGGGTCGGAAACATTGAGTGAACTTATCTATAATTATCAGCGAATGACAGATTACCAGATTGGTTGAAATCGGAGTTGCAAATTCTTTTGGTAAAAACCAAAAGTCTCAAGACTTCCGACTTGAGACTTTGGACTTCGAAATAGTACCCAGAGCCGGGGTCGAACCGGCACAACCGTGAAGTTATTGGTGTTTGAGACCAACGCGTCTACCGATTCCGCCATCTGGGCATTGTGTTCGTTTAACTGAACCGGGCTGCAAATGTATTTAAACTCTCCTTAATACGCAACAGGTATTTTTGGCGGTAATAACAGTCGGCCACATCGTTAAGGCGGCTTTCTTTGGCGGTATCGTCTAATTTATCATAGCCTTCGGTCGCAACCGCTATCTTTTGTTTAATATCGTCTTCAACGGCCAGCACCTCGCCGGTAAGATCGGCCAGTTGGGCGGCATCGTCAATTTCCATCAGCCGCTCGTTGATGTCCATCATCTCCATCAAAAAATCGCCCGGAAGCTGCGGCTTGGCTCCATCAACCAGTAAATCGTGTTGACGCAGGATATATTCGAGACGTTTGGCAGGGTCCGACAGCGTCTGCCAGGCTTTATTATTGATGGTCGACAACTCGAGTATCTCCTGTTGTTTTTCGTCGCTTTCGGTAGCATAAAAATCGGGATGATACTGTTTGCTTAGTTCATAGAACTTCTTTTTCAGCTGAGCAACATTGGGATGAAAAGACTCGGGTATGCCATAAAATTCAAAGAAATTAATCATAGGGCAAAGTTATACGTTTTACGTCAGACGTAATACGTTTTTCGGGTGCCGGCAACGTATAACCTACTACGTTTAACGTACAACAAAAAATCGCATCTTTGCACATGACTTTATTTGAACAGGTACGGCAGAAGCCGTTCTTCATATTAGGGCCCTGCGTTATGGAAAACCAGGACCTTCTTTATACTGTTGCCGAAAAAGTGGCCGAATTAGCCCAGAAATATCCCATCACGGTTGTATTCAAGTCGTCCTTTGATAAAGCTAACCGCACTTCGATCCATTCGTACCGAGGACCCGGTCTGGAAAAAGGGATGGAGATGCTGCAAAATGTTAAGGAGCGTTTTGGTTTGCCGGTTACCACGGACATTCACGAGCATGAGCAGGCTGCAGTTGTGGCTGAAGTTGCTGATATTTTGCAAATTCCGGCATTCTTGTGCCGCCAGACCGACCTGCTTGTCGCTGCTGCCAAAACCGGGAAAATTGTAAATGTGAAAAAAGCGCAGTTCCTTTCGGGGCAGGATATGTTTTACTCGGCTCAGAAAGTGATCGAAGCGGGTAATGAGCAGGTGATACTAACCGAGCGCGGTAATATGTATGGCTATAACAACCTGGTTGTTGACTTCAGGAATATTTACGACCTGAAGAAATTCGGCCACCCGGTTTGTATGGATTGTACCCACTCAGTACAGCGGCCGGGAGGAGCAGGCGGTAAAACCGGTGGCGACCGTACGTTTGTGCCCATGATGGCTCTTGCAGCCAAGGCTTTCGGGGCAGACGGCTATTTTATGGAAACGCACCCTGATCCGGATAATGCTTTGAGCGATGGACCAAACATGGTTAAGCTCCACGAACTGGAAGAGGTAATTAAGCCTTTGCTTGGCTGATATTGTTATACGTGTGACGTTGTACGTTGTACGTATTTATAATTTTTTTAATCACGTAAAACGTACTACGTAGAGCGTACAACCTAATGAGGAATATAGCCAAAAGAGTTTTTGATATCGAGATTGAATCGCTGAAAAGCGTTGCCGCGGCCATTAGCGATGAGTTTACAACGGCTGTTGAAGCGATATTAGAATCGAAAGGGAAGTTGATTGTTGCCGGTGTGGGTAAGTCGGGGTTGATAGGGCGTAAGATTGCCGCTACCCTGGCCAGTACAGGTACACCAAGCTTTTTCCTGCATCCGGGTGAAGCATTTCATGGCGACCTTGGCATGGTGGAGCATAACGACCTGGTGATCCTCATATCTTATTCGGGTGAGACCGATGAAGTGCTTCGAATCATTCCATTCCTGAAATGGAACAAGAATAAGATCATCAGCATTACCGGAAACCCGAATTCGACGATCGCAAAAAACAGCGATCATCACCTTAATGTGTGCATTACCCGCGAGGCTTGTCCGCTGGAGTTGGCGCCAACTTCATCCACTACAACCACTTTAGTAATGGGTGATGCGCTGGCTGTCGCGCTGATGGAGGCGAGGCAATTTCAGCACGAAGACTTTGCCCGTTTTCATCCGGGAGGGAGCCTTGGTCGTAAACTGGTTGTGAAAGTAAAGGACCTGATGCGCACCGATAAATTACCCTTTATTGATAAAGATGCTTCGTTTACTGAGCTGCTGCTTCGCATGTCGGAAGGAAAGCTGGGCATGGTTATAGTAGGCAGCAACGATAGGATAGATGGCATCGTTACTGATGGTGACCTTCGCCGTGCGCTGGTAAAAAATCCGGACACCTCGCAATTGCATATCTATGAAATGATGACCGTGAATCCGGTAATTGTTTCCCCTGATGAATTTATCAACCAGGCCGAGCAAATTATGATAGGGAAGAAGATCACTACCGTGCTCGTGGGTTCCGCTGAAAGCAGAAAGATTGAAGGCGTGTACCAGATATATAGTTTTTAGTTGGAAGATTGAAAAGTTGAAAGTTTGGAAAGGTAAAATGTCACTACCCAATATTTTAAGCGGGCAATTAAAAAAATAACCACTACAGCAACCTTCAACCTTTCAACTTTCCAACATTACAACAAAATAATGCCTATCTACGTCGATCAGATGAACCGCAGGGTGGAAATTCCCAACAGACCCAAAAGGATCATTTCACTTGTGCCGTCCCAAACCGAATTGCTGTTCGATCTCGGCCTTGACAAGGAAATTATTGGCGTTACCAAATTCTGTATTCATCCTGCTAATAAGGTTAAAGAAAAAGTCAAAATAGGCGGAACCAAAGTTCTTAATATCGATCTTATAAAAGAGTTAAACCCAGATCTTATCATCGGCAATAAGGAGGAAAACGAAAGGGAGCAAATAGAGGAATTGATGCCGGATTTCCCGGTGTGGGTGAGCGATATCAGTAATCTCGATGAAGCTTTGGCTATGATAAAGCAAGTTGGTGCAATAACCGGCAAACTATTAGAAGGTAGCGCGCTTGCGGGCCGAATAAGTGAACAGTTTAGTAATCTTATCATTCACCAGTCCGGGCAACGTGTGGGGTATTTCATTTGGCGTAAACCCTATATGGTGGCCGGCCTGGGAACTTTCATTGATGTGATGCTGAACAAATGCGGGTTTGTAAATGCTTTCAGCACGGGGCGATATCCCGAAGTAAATAGTGAGGAAATTATCGCCGCAAAGCCTGATATTATATTGCTCTCGTCAGAGCCATATCCTTTTAAGGAAAAACATGTGTGGGAGTTCGAGTCCCTTCTTCCGCACGCAAGAGTAAGACTTGTTGACGGCGAAATGTTTTCCTGGTACGGGAGCAGGTTGCTTCATGCCCCGGTATATTTTGAAGCGTTGATCAGGTTAATTGAGTTGGACTAAGTTGAATAAGTTAAACAAATTCTACTTTCTATCGGACCAATGTGTATTGCAACAAAAACTTAATCAACCACTTAACTTAATCAATCACTTAACTCCAAAAAAACATTTCGTTTCTTGATCAAAGAACCCTATCTTTGCCGACTCTTAGAAATCCTAAAGGCGGAAGTGGCGTAATTGGTAGCCGCACCAGACTTAGGATCTGGCGCCGCGAGGCGTGGGGGTTCGAGTCCCTTCTTCCGCACTGAAACGTTCGCAAGTTCCGAGATACTTGCGAACGTTTTTCATTTATATTTCTATCAACGGATCTATTTTCTTGACGATATTTAAAAATCGTTGTAGTAGCAACAGGCAGCAAAAGGTATGGAAATCGTTTGAATAATGCCTTCACAAGGCTATTGTAATCGGATCATCAACGCCTGTTGTCGCTAAATCGGTCACCGGAAATACCCAGCATTATACCGGTTCCGGTATGGCATCCGTTGGATTCCCAGGTATTTTAGACCTGGACTGCTTAATAACTTAAATAAAAAGTAATTTTATCTCAAGGTTAAAGAAATAATTTACAACTTTAAATATTAAATTCATGGTGAATGCAAATTTGAAACCGATAGGGTACGGCCATATCATTGCATTAAATAGGTGTTTGCCAATAAGCAGAAGTGGGGGCGTGCTATGAAAGCGATTATTGTAACGGATCAGGCTGCCGGAACGGCCGGGATGAAGCTAATGGAACGGCACGAACCGCAAGCAGCCATAAATGACGTTGTCGTTCAGGTTTATGCATCGGCGATGACAGGAGATGAGCTGTCCTGGCCCTCGACCTGGATCGATCGTGCCGGCAGTAACAGGACGCCATCAGTCCCCGGCCATGAACTTGCTGGCGTAGTCAC
>JAICXZ010000702.1 GCA_025934475.1 Mucilaginibacter sp.
AATATGTGCGCATTACCAATCCTAATTAACTAATCTCTAATTAACTAATCTCTAATCTCTAACATCAAATCCACTTCCCTACAAACTGTGTAAAGGCATCTTTATACTGGTCGCCTACGGCGATGTTCATTTTGCCTATTTGGAGGGTGTTTTTGGTCATGGAAGTGATCTTATCTAACGCCACAATAAAGGAGCGATGCACACGCATGAATCTTTTGGCGGGAAGTTTTTCTTCCAGCGCTTTAAGACTAGTAAGTGAGAGGATAGCCTTCTCGGTATTTCTCAGGTGAACCTTCACGTAATCCTTCAACCCCTCTATATAAAGGATGTCATCCAACGCGATGCGCACCAGTTGGTACTCTACCTTGAGGAACAAATACTGATCATCCGCCCGTTCCGATTCGACTACCACAGTTGTTGGGGCAGCTGCCGGGCGGTTGACCAACTCGAAATAGGAATGAGCCTTAGTAGCTGTGCGTAAAAACTCTTCGTAGTTGAATGGTTTTAGCAGGTAATCAAGGGCATCTACTTTATAGCCCTCCAGCGCAAATTGGTTGTAGGCTGTAGTAAATATAATTCTTGGTGTTTCAGCACCTTTTCCCAATACGCGTGCCAGCTCGATACCGTTCAGATCGGGCATTTGGATATCCAGATAAAGTACATCGATCTTTTGCGAATGGATAGCTTTAAGCGCCTCTACCGCGCTGGAGAACCGGCCAACTAAATTTAGAAACGGCGTTTGCTCGATAAACTTGCAAACCAGGCCAAGTGCAAGGGGCTCGTCGTCGACGGCGATACAATTTAATGTCATGACAGGTCGAGAACCAGGTGAACAGTATATTCATTTGCAGCATTCAATTCGCTGATATTCAGCTTGTATTTGCCGGGGTAAAGCAAGTCGAGCCTTCGCCTGGTATTTACCAGGCCGATGCCGCTGTTGGTATCTAAGCTAACACTATTATCCTTTATTATCGAATTTTTTACGGTCAGGTCAAGTACCTTGCCCTTCTGGAAAATAGTAATATCGATATGGCTCTGCTGTGTTGCGCTCACGCCATGTTTAAAGGCATTCTCAACAAAAGGCAGGAAGATCATCGGCGCCAGTGGCATATCCTGCAGGTTGGCAGGCGTGTCGATATTCACCCTTACCACATCTGTCAAACGCAGTTGCATTAGGCTGATGTAGTCTTTCACAAAGGCGATCTCCTGGCTCAGCATAGTATGACCCTGTTGCGTATCGTAAAGCAGGTAGCGCATCATTCGCGAAAGCTGGTGGATTGCCTTCCCGGCTACCTCAGCATCTACTACGGTGAGCGCATAGATATTATTTAAAGTATTAAAGAAGAAATGGGGATTGATCTGCGCCTTCAGAAACGATAATTCGGAAGTTACTTTGTCCTTCTCTAACTCTTCCCGCTCCTGACGGTCCTTTTGCCATTTTTGTATAACCGTGACGCTTGTGCTGGCACCAACCACAAGGGCAATAATGATCAAAAGGCCGAGATTCCAATTCCAACGATTCTCATCATTGTGATGTCGTTTGGGCGGAGGGCCGCTTTTATGAAACGCTTCCTCAATTAAACGATGCAGGTTGAGCAATTGGTCAATATAGCTGCTCAAAAGCATGATACCGATTGCTATGATAACCAGGAAAAGTAAATAGTAGCCACTGCGGTTTTTTAATAGAAGTTGTGGAACAAGGACCGCCGAATTTAAATAGTATCCCGAAACCAGCATACCTAATAACAAGGTCTGCTTTATCCAGTATTGGTATGGAATAGTAATGTTGTAAAAAAAAGGCTGATAAAACACTACCGCCCAGCCAAATACTCCCCAAATGAGTATATGTACGAGGATGGTTATCAGTTTATTCCTGGATCGTTGTAGTATCATTTACTTCAAATCAATTTACAATCAATTGTTCACAATTCTATCAAATCTGTTACAATATTACGCGTCAATAAGTTAGCCGCCAATCTAAAACGCCCGGTGCCCGCTTTTTACCGACGAAGAGCCTGTAGCAATCTTTAAACAGGCATATCCTGAAATCACCTGCCAAAACCAATTTTCATAGGATAAAAATGTACCTCCGTCTATGATAAGCATCCCCCGGTCTATCGCATTTTATGGTGTAAAAGTGATGTAATTCTTTTGCATCACCATAACTAAAGCCATGCGACTTAAATATCTACTTGCAGCAATTGTATTATTGATCACAGCACACACCTATGCCCAAACCGGCCGGGAGGTTTCGGGTATTGTAAAAGACAGCACTGGTATGACTATTCCCGGTACATCGGTTAAAATATATACCGGAAAAGACAGCTCGGTAGTGGCAGCCGATGCCAACGGCCGGTATATTTTCCCCAATGTTACCGTAAACCAGTTTAGCTTGCTTTTTTATTCCGTAGGATATAAGCCTCTGAAGCGAAGATTCATTCTTAACAGCGACACCAAGCCTGCAGTACTGGCACCCGTTATTCTCAAGAGCGATGCCATTGCGTTGCAGGGGGTAACGATATCGGATGTCAACGCCGTTAAGGTAAAGGAAGATACGGTTGAATATAATGCGGCGGCCTATAAAGTACGTGAGGGTGCAGTGGTAGAGGATCAGATAAAAAAGATGCCCGGTCTCGATGTAGACAAGGACGGTAACATCACCGCGCAGGGTAAAAGCGTTTCTAAAGTGCGTTTGAATGGCAAAGACTATATGGCCGGAGACGTAACCAGCCTTACCCGCAACCTGCCCGCTGACCTGGTGCAAAGCGTACAGATTGTTGACGACTACGGCGACCAGGC
>JAICXZ010000054.1 GCA_025934475.1 Mucilaginibacter sp.
AAGCTATCGCGAATAGCGGCACTTTTCCTGCCGGCAGCTACAAAGGTTCTTTCCTTGCCAACCAAACCTACACCATCGGCGGCGACATTACCATTAATGCCGGTGATACTTTGCTGATTCAAAAAGGTGTTACTTTGAATATGGCCAAAGGCGCTAACTTCATTGTTAACGGCGACCTGGTGAGCCTTGGTACAAAAGATGCGCCGGTAACAATTACTTATCCAAAATTCCAAAAACAAATGGGCCAGTCAGTTCTGGGCCAGGACTCGGCTTACGTTGGCGGCTGGGGCGGTATTTATGCCAGCGGCAGCAGTAAATTTGTGGTATTGAAATGGACCCACCTTAATTTTGGCGGCGCTGCATTAAAGACTTTGCCATTTTCCAACGGCAACTCGCTGAAAGCCGGTGCGCAATTCATTTTATATTTCTGCAATCCAGCCGGTCTCTTCGTTATGGAAGATTCATGGCTCTATGGCTCGCCCGACGATGCCACCCGTTTCTATGGCGGTTATTACAATATCATGCGTAACACCATGGAAAAATGCGGTAGCGACGGCGGCGATGGCTTTAACGCCAAAGGTAGCTCAACCGGCAACATGGCTTACAACCTGATCATTGGTGGTGCCACTAACGGTACCAAAACCGCAAGTGACGGTACCACTGCAGGTGAATGCCAGTTTACCATGTACAACAACACTTATGTTAACGACGGTTTCAGAAACAGTGGTGTATTTGGTGCACGTAGCGGTTCTGTTGAGATAGAGAACAACTCAAGGGCATTGGTATACAACAACCTGATTGTTGACTGCGAATTCGGTGTCCGTATTGCCGGTGGTCCGGGTGGCGCTAAAGTGTACCTGGCTGATACTACTACTAATACTGCTGACGCGATCCAAAAAACAGCTTATGGTTACAACTTCTTTTACGCAGATGCTGTTGCGCAAGCTGACCAGTTTGTACCTACAGACGTTGCACAACCAGTGGTAACACATCCTCAGGCAACAGACATTCCAAACATGGCATCATTCCTTGGCGCAAGCTACACTTTCGGTCAAACCTATGACGGTACTTCGCTTGTGGGCAAAAACAACCCGATGTTTGTTAATTATCCGCTTCCGGTTTCTAACAACTTCTGGATTAGCCAATGCTCGGTTGACAGCTACGATTTCCACCTGCAGGCTGGGTCGCCGGCTGTAGGCAAAGGCACTACTACGGCATTCCAGCCGATTACTACAGGCATTCTTGTCGATCCTAACTTCGGTTCAAGCGGTATCACTCTTCCAGGAAAAGATATGGGCTGCTACCAAAGAGATGGTTCGGGTAACCAGCACTAATATTTAATTAGAAATGACTTTAGACATAACAGCCCTTTTTAATAAAAACAATAACATGAATCATATTAAAAATGGGTTGTTATGTTTTTTACTGTTTTTTGCTTTTGGCTGTAAAAAGGCCATCACTACTTTACCTGCTAAGGATACTACCGGCAACACACAGACCCAGCAGGTACAATTTGCAAGGCCGTCCTATAATCCGCTGAGGCTGGATACAACTACAGCGTTTGAAAAAGTACCTGTGGTGAATGACCTGGCCCGAAAGGATATCATAGAGATATCAGGCGTTGCAGCAAGCCGGATTAATCCCGGTGTGTTGTATATTCACAATGACAGCGGTAATCCCGACCAGGTATACCTAACCAACGGTAACGGTGATAATATAGGAACGCTTAACATGCCGGTTCCAAACCGCGACTGGGAAGATATAGCCGTCGGCCCCGGCCCCGAGCCAGGTAAAACCTATGTCTATCTGGGCGACATAGGCGATAATCATACCATCTATCCGTCAATACACATCTATCGGTTCCTTGAACCTGATCTTACTGGCCTTACTTATCCTGTAACTTTAAATATTATAGCCGTCGACGATATAGAACTTAAATATCCCGACGGGCCAATCAATGCTGAAACCCTTATGGTTGATCCCGCAACCAGGGACATTTATATCGCCAGTAAGCAGGACAATCTTTCAAAAATATATGTTGCCAAATACCCGCAAAGCACTGCTTCTGCCACGGTTTTGACGCCGGTTGTAGAGTTGTATTTTAACAAGGCAACCGGGGGTGATATTTCGCCCGATGGTACTGAAATATTGTTGCGCAGTAACGAATTAATTTGGTATTGGAAATTGCCGGCCGGAACCAGTATCTCCGCCGGATTAATGATGAAACCGGAGGTAGCTCCCTATGCCGATAATGAACCACAGGGAGAAGGTGTAGGCTTTGCTGCAGATGGGTCGGGATATTATACCGACACCGAAATAAAAGGCTACCCGGGCAAATTGGCCACCATGTCTTTCTATAAAAGGAAATAATTGATCACAATGCGAAGAAACCAGGTATTAACAGCTTTGATGGTTGTATTCACAATCGTTCTGCTTAGCTTTCAAAGTTTGGCACAAAGCAAAGTCGTAAATATCATCTTTACCTCCGATGCACATTTTGGTATTGCCCGTCCTCAATTTAGGGGCGATACCAGCGTGGTGGGTGTAAAGGTAAATGCCGCGATGATAGCGCAGATGAATACCCTGCCGGGAATGGATTTGCCAAACGACCATGGGATTGGCTCCGGGAAAAAGGTGGAAGCCATAGATTACCTGGTTCAGGGAGGGGATATTGCCAACCGGGAAGAGATACCGATCCAAAACGCCGCTGCATCATGGGCGCAGTTTGATGCTGATTACTTTCATTTGCTTAATTTAAAAGGGCATGACAGTAAACCAGCAAAACTTTTCATCGTACCAGGCAATCACGATATCTCTAATGCCATCGGTTATGCAAAACCGATGAAGCCCTTGACCGACCCAACTTCGTTCGTTAATATTTATAATTTGATGCTGAAGCCGTCGAAACCGTTGACAAACGAAACTTTCGACTACGCTAAAGATAAGGTCAACTATTCACGCAATGTCGACGGAGTTCACCTGGTATTTATAACCCTTTGGCCCGATTCGGCAGAACGCATCTGGATACAAAAAGACCTGGCAACCGTTTCTAAAACCACGCCTGTGATCATCTTTACGCATGATCAGCCTGAATGCGAATCCAAACATTTTACCAATCCGCTGCCTCCGCACAATATGACCATTGCCAACAAATTTGAAAACCTCACTGCCGAATATTATAAAGAAGGTGTTGTGGCTTCAAAGGATGACGGTGCAACGGCAATTGAACAGCGTGGATGGGTTAAGTTTTTAAAGGCTCATCCCAATATCAAAGCTTACTTTCATGGCAATAGCAACTGGAACGAATTCTATGTTTATCACGGTCCGGATAACGACGTCAACCTGAATACTTTTAGAGTTGACTCACCCATGAAAGGGAAATATTCGGCTAAGGACGAGACCCAATTATCTTTCCAACTGATCTCGCTCGACCCGGTTTCACAAACCCTCACAGTACGTGAATGCCTCTGGAACACCAAACCAACGGATCCAAATCAGAAGGTAGTTTTTGGTCAAAGTAAGACCGTGTCGCTTAAAGTGAATTGAAGTAACGCTCAGCGCTCTCTGTATAAACCTCCGCGTACTCTGTGGTTAAACTAAACTGTGCACTGAAGGGGAATAAAAAAAGCGCCACATAGGGCGCTTCAAAATTTTTATAACTCAAAACTCATTACTCGGCACTCTGAACTACGTAGTTCCAGCCATGTGGATCTTCCGCTCTTCCGTAGCGGATAGCGTCGAGCGTATTCAATACTTTTTGCGAGAATTCGCGGGTCTTCGGATCGCTCAGGAAGTACTCTTCGCCTTCGTAGCTGATAGAGCCTACCGGAGCAATAGTAGCTGCAGTACCTGCACCAAATGCGTCTGTCAACTTGCCGTTTTTAGCGCCTTCAACAATCTCAGCAACCGAAACACGGCGCTCTTCAACCGGGTATCCCCAATCTTTAGCTAAAGTGATTACGGTGTTGCGGGTCACGCCGTCCAAAATGGTCTGAAGGTCCAGAGATGGCGTGATCAGCTTACCATCCAACACGAACATAACATTAGCGGCACCCATTTCCTCAACATATTTGTGCTCTTTGGCGTCAGTCCATATCAACTGGTCAAAGCCCTCATCTACTGCTTTCTTGGCAGGCAGCATAGCGCCACCATAATTGCCGGCAGCTTTCGCATAGCCAAAACCACCTTCGGCTGCACGGGTATATTGATTTTCTATTTTAACACGTAACGTTTTCGAGAAATATGGTCCTACCGGACAGGTAAGCACGATGTACTTGTACGTTGTTGAAGCAGCTACGCCCAGGAACGGGTCAGAAGCGAACATGAAAGGCCGGATATACAGCGAATGATTTGGCGCCGTTGGTATCCAGTCGCGCTCAACGTCAACCAGGGCCGCGATACTTTGTATAAAGATTTCTTCAGGCAGTTCAGGCATGCAAAGACGCTCAGCCGATTTGTTGAATCGTGCCGCATTTTTATCCGGGCGGAAAACGGTAACCTTCCCGTCAGCATGCTTGTAGGCTTTCAAGCCTTCAAAGAAAGCCTGACCATAGTGCAAAGCCGAAATAGCCGGACTCAGGCCAATTTCACCGTAAGGGACGATCTCGAAATTCTTCCATGCGCCGTCGACGTAATCGGCCACAAACATGTGGTCGGTAAAGTGTTTTCCAAACGGCAGATTGCTAAAATCGGTTTCATTTAAACGCGAATGTTTAGTCTTGGTGATCTTGATGTCCATTGTGTCAGTCATGGCCTTAGTGTATTGGTTAGAGAAAGTGGCAAGGTAGCCATTTTGGGCAATAGTTCATAGTTCGTGGTTCATAGTTTGTAGAGAATAGGTGAGAATGACCAATTTATGACGGAAAAGCCTTATAACATAATGCTAAGATTTCCAGGCCGGGATTCTTTAGAGATGACTTTTTCCCGACTATGATTTTCATCATCGCCAAAACGCCGGTTTTTTATTCGTTCCCCGCAGTGTGTAATCTATGCATTCCGGACTGCCGGCGGTAAAACCCAGTAGTAATCCGCTCTGGTCTGTTATCGCGTCTACAGGTATTAATTGGGCGCCGTAAGGGTCAAAGTTATAATTGATATATTGATTCACCTGGTTTACAACATGGCCATATACGTCATATGTTACGAATAGACAGCAAGGTTTCTGGGGATTTGCCGGATCTCGTCCGACAACGCAAGCAGGGTTGAGCGTGTAGTAGGTTATTGGTCGCCACGCCGGATTGCCAACGGGTAATTTGTGACTATCGATAAATATGCGTGTCGTTGCTACGCCACCAATGCTGATATATCCCAACACAGGTTCTGACGGATCATCCACCGCGTGAATGTTTCCTTGCAGCTCGCTTGGTTGCGCGTCAAAAATGCTGCCTATTTGTTCTGTATTTTTCTTAAGAGTATTATAAAAACTATAAGCAGCGGGGGTAAGCGCATGTTGTTTTACCAGTATGCTATATTCGACACTAACCTTCTCGTCTGTGGAGTGAATAAATGTTAGCGGGTTATTGATGATAACACTTTGCGAGAGCCGGGCGTTTGATGCTAGCAGAGTTGCGCTGGACGAATCGCTTTTCCAACAATGATAAATTTCGTCGTTTACCATATCGCGTGGCAGAACCGTGTCTCCGTTCGACTTATAATTCGACTCCTTGTATGAGTCAAATTCCCAGGTTTCCACATAGTCCCACCTAAAGTAACGAACCTTATTGCTGGCGTCATGTGTACTTACATAGACGTTAACGCCGGTGCCATAAGGCAGGCTTCGGTTAAGATCCCAACTAACACTATCGATGGGCGGCGAATCGAGTATCGGCATTAGATCAGAAACGTATTTTTTGCCTGCTGAGGTCCGAATGCTTAAATGATATTGCTGGGTCTTGTCAAGGTTTAATCCGGCAGTCGCATAGGTGCCCGGCTTTATTTCAGTAAGCTGATAAGAAGTGTTTTGATCACTTTCTACCGTCACCTGCGCGTTTTGTTCGGGATTTAACGCCTTTTGATTCGAAAGTTTGACGGTGCGGCTTACCTTAATAATTGTAGAATCTGCGCCGCTTTCGATATTGCCTTCAACAACTAAAAGATTGCTGAACTGATTTATAGCCGGCGGATTATAGGCTTTACGGCAACCAAATATCATAAAAGGTATTGCAAGCATAATTCCCCAAAAAGATATGTTTTGTTTACACTTCATTTGAAAACGGCTCATAATAACCTGGTTGTTAAAGGTATAAAAAATGTCCTAAAAATTTAGTTAAATAAGGTGGGCTGGTCGGGAGTTACTGCTCTTATTGGCCTTAACTAATCTTCCTTATCGTTATATTTGAGTATAACCCGGTCACGTTCATGAAATCTAAATACCTTCTCGTCATTTTATTGCTGCTGGACATCGCCGCCAGCGCCCAAAACCCCACATTTCCCGTGAAGCTTAGTCAAAATGGAAAGTTCCTGGTTGATAACCACAGCAAACCATTTCTCATTAAAGAAATATCCGCCTGGGGATTGATACAGGCATTGTCCGAACAGGATGAGTCGGCATTTGTTGACAGCGTAAAAAAGAAGGGGTTCAACACATTGATGGTCAGCATCATCTCCTATGATACGCGTTTTGCAGGCAATCCACCCAATTGGCAGGGTATATCGCCATTTAAGGTGAAATGGGACATGTCGACTTATGATACAGCTTATTTTGCCCATGCCGACCGTTTTCTGCGGATGGCAGACAAAAAAGGAGTACTGGTTCTGTTGGTCCCCTGCTACCTTGGTTACAAAGGCGACCAGTCGCAAGGCTGGTGGGGTAAGGTATTAGACTCGCACAACAGCCCCGAAAAAAGCCGCGCTTACGGTGAATTTTTAGGGAAACGCTATAAAGACTTTGAGAATATTATCTGGGAGGCAGGCGGCGATAATAGGGGAGATAGTTTATTATACCCGCACCTGGACAATATTATACAGGGTATCAAGGAATTTGATGATAAACACTTGTGGACGGGGCATTTTGAGTCGGCGTGGCCCACAAACTGGTCATCTGGTAACAAGCTTTACGCAAGATATATCGATCTGGACGGACTTTACGATTTCGAAGAAAAGAATCTCGGCAACGACACACCTCAATATAAAACTGAACTGGAACGTTATGATAAAGGGCGCATGATCTTTCAACTCGATCAAAGCTATGAACAGGACATCCCCCATGGGAAAGACAATACCGATTACCAAATTATCCGCCGCAAAAATTACGATGGCTTGCTCAGTGGCTGCGCCGGTACAAGCTTTAGTCCGGGGGCACCCGATAATCAATGCTATACGCTAACCAATTGGCCTTCACTGATGAATACCGAGGGCATGCAGGAAATGCGTTATTGCTTCAGGCTTTTTACCTCCAGGGCGTGGCAGAAATTGATGCCTGATACCGGCAGCAAGATCATTATTGCCGGCCTTGGCTATTACGGTGCGGCGGATTATGTATGCGCAGCCCAGGCATCGGATCGCAGCACTTATATTGCTTATCTGCCCAGGGGAGGGGTTATCGCAGTTCAGCTAAGTGCACTGAAAATGTCAGGCATCCGCGCATGGTGGTACAATCCGCGAACAGGTAAAGCGAAACATACGGCGTGCCTTTGGCCTTACCAGTACTCGCAAACTTTTACTACTCCAACTTCTGAAGATTGGGTGCTGGTGCTGGATAATGAGACATTTAGATTAGGAGAACCGGGGAAATAACGCCTTAATTACCTCCAAAATACCGGTGGCACATTTGTGCCTCTCAACCTGCAATCGGCGCAGTCCTGCGTGGCCGCAGTGAAACCTATGGGCGGCCGCTCGGGAGGGCCAAGGCCATCGATTGGGATAAAAGGGGGATTGAAATGACCAATGTTATAATTGATATACTCATCTACCTGGTTTTCTGTATACCCATACTCATTTTTAAATTGATAGTAACAACAGGGCATCCGCGGGTCACGGGGATCAGTAACCAAATGACAACCACTGGTGGTATAATAGGTTACCGGCGTCCATACGGGTAATTGGCTTACCCTGACAAACATTCGCTGAAACGATGGGGCGCCCACGCTGATGTAACCAATAACGGGCTCGTTCGGATTGTTGACACAATGGATATTGCCGCGCAGCTCAGATGGCTGAGCGTCAAAGATGCTACCAAGCTGTTCAGTGTTTTTTCGCAGTATCGAATAAAAATTATAGGCACCAGGTGTAAGGGCATACTGCTGTACCAGGATGCTGTATTCAACACTGACCTTCTCGGACGACGAAGGGACAAACGTAACAGGCTGATTGGAGATGACGCTTTTGGAAAGTTTGGCGCTACTGCCCAATACGAGCGAAGTTGAGGTATCGCTTCGCCAGCAAAAATAAATATCGTCATTTATAAAATTTCGATGTAATACCGTGTCGCCGTCCGAGTAATAAAGGGACTCAAAAGCCGAGTGAAACTCCCAGGTCTCAGTAAAGCTCCAGCGAAAATATTGCACCTTGCCAGTAGCGTCATGTGTGTTCACATAAACATTCATGCCCGGTCCTGACGCCGGACCACCGTTGCCGTCGAAACCCAGGCTGTCGATAGGAGGGGAGTCAAGCACGGGAACCAGGTCGGAGGCATATTGCTTGCCGGCTGATGTACGAATGCTTAACCGATATTGGTGCGTCTTGTCAAGGTTTAATCCGGCTGTGGCGTAAGTGCCTGGTTTTATTTCGGTAAGCGGATAAGAAGTGTTTTGATCACTTTCCACTGTCACCTGTGCGTTCTGTTCTGGGTTTAATGCTGTTTTGCTCGAAATTTTTACTGTGCGGCTTAGCTTAATAAAGGTAGAGTCGGAGCCACTTTCAATATTGCCTTCCACAATCAGGATATTACTGAATTGAGTAATGGTTGGGTTATAGGCTTTCCGACATCCGGATATCATCCCTGGTATGATAAACAAAAGAAGCCAAAAAGGCAGGTTGTGGGTATACCTCATCTGAAAAACCGGTTCATAATGGCTTAGTTGATAAAGATATATAATAGTCCTAAAAAGTTAGTTGCATAACCAAATTTTTACCACGGACTTCATTTGTTCCTATTGCAGGTTAAATCAAAGGTTTTGTTTATGCGGAAGGGAAAGAATAAAAAAAGGAAGGCGATATGATACCTCCCTTTTATAAAAAATCAATAGGATTAATAGATCACCTTGCCCGCCGAAGTAACCAATGAGGCAATGCGTACGGCGTCAAAAACGCGCTCTTCGGGAGTGCCAAGCTTTATCAGCGAATCCTCATGCGCGTTCACGCACATTTCGCAACCGTTTACAGCCGAAATAGCCAGGCTCATCAATTCGAAGAATTCTTTCCCCGTTACCGGTTTCATCATGATCTGCATGCGGATGCGCGCGGGTATCTGGCTATATTTTTCCTTTTTTGTAAAATGCCTGAAGCGATAAAATATGTTGTTAGATGCGAGTAGTGAGGCGCATCCTGCAGCTTCAGCGGTTTCGGCTGGCGTGGCGCCGTTTTCTTCCGCAGCACGGCTAAAAAATTTGATCAACGGACCATTGTTGTTGTTGATGGCGGTAGCAAGACCAAGCAGTGTGCATTCTTTAACACTCAGGTGTTCTGAACTGAGCGTGCTGCTCAGGTTCAGCTTTAGATCGCGGAGGTACTTCGATTCGCCCTTCTCTAAGAGATTCAGGCTATCGGTGCGAAAATCACTATCTATGCCGAGACTTTGCAAAAGTTCATTTACCGTCTCGGTCGATTCGTTCGTTGTTATCATATGATGATGGTACAAAAAATCCCCGCGCCGTTTCGGGCGACGGGGACATTACAGGTAAGATAAAATTATACAGTAAGAGTTTCTTCGCCTTTAACCCAGTTGCAAGGGCAATGCTCGTCGGTTTGCAAACCGTCGAGTACGCGAAGTACTTCTTTCACGTTACG
>JAICXZ010000692.1 GCA_025934475.1 Mucilaginibacter sp.
AAAAAGCGCGGGGCTGTGCGACTCCTTCCTTGGGGAAGGGAAGGTAGGGGTTGCGGATCCCTATTATAAAAGATAAAACAGTTCATGGCCAAAATCATCCCATACAATTCAAAATTAAAGCAACTCGCACGTGAGCTCAGGAAGAATATGACTTACGGCGAAGTCTTGCTTTGGAACGAATTAAAAGACGACAAACTATGGGGCTTCGATTTCGACCGCCAGCGATGCATTGACAATTATATTGTAGACTTTTATTGTAAAGAGCTAATGCTTGCAATTGAAGTTGATGGTATGTCACACGATAGTGAGGAAGCGTTCTTGAAGGACGAAGTGCGACAAAGTAGATTGGAGAGCCTTGGAGTAAGATTTTTACGATTCACAGAAGCTGAAGTGAAATATGATAGAGTGAATGTTATAAGAGTGATTGAGGGGAAGATAATTGAAATCATTAAGTCAGATCCCACTATCAAGCTATCTGTAAATTTTGACACTACTTTATTAGCATAGCGACGAAACCCCTCCTTACCCTCCCCGAGGAGGGAAGTATCTTGCTCAACTTAGATATAAGACCTCATGAAAATCAGCATCGAACAAATCCGCCCCGAATTGACCTGGCACCTGCGCCAGAAGGTGCTTTATCCCGCCCAGAAGCTTTATGAGATGGAGATGGATGAAGACCTCGATGGCATCCACTTCGGAGCATTTACAAACAACAAGCTAATTGCTATCGTTTCCTTATTTGAGGTGAAGAGCGGCGATTTCCAGTTCCGAAAATTCGCTGTCGATGCTGAATACCAGGGCAAACGTATCGGCAACGAATTGCTAACTTATATCACCGATTTTGCCCGGAACGAAGGCGGCAAACGGCTATGGTGCAACGCTCGTTCGACAGCGACAGGTTTTTATGATAAAAACGGCTTTAGTCATACGGGAGAATTCTTTACCCGCAACGGTTTTGATTATGAGATACTGGAAAAATCCTTATAAAAGGAAACCGGTTTGCTATTGCAAATCGGCCAGTCAACTAAATTACTCTTGAAAAATTCACTCCATCAAAGCAATAAAGCCAACGTGTAGCAATTGTTAACCAGGCAATAATAAATCGAAGCCAGGGCTAAAATTTGTTAACATACTTGTTTGTCGCAAGCTTTACTATATTTGCCTGTCAACTATTAAAAACAGCATCCATGGCTAAAAAGAAAGCTGAAAAATCCGACAAAAAACAACACATTGAGGTAGTTAATAAAACCTCGCTATCGTTCTTCGAAAAATATATCAACAACCCTTCACCTACCGGTTTCGAGTGGAAAGGCCAGCAAATGTGGCTTGATTATATCAAGCCCTATATCGACGATTATTACGTTGATAATTACGGCACCGCGGTAGGTATCATCAATCCCAAAGCCAAATACAAAGTAGTGATCGAGGCACATGCCGATGAGATATCATGGTTTGTTAATTATATCACCAATGATGGCCTGATCTACGTGATCCGCAATGGTGGTTCCGACCATCAGATAGCTCCTTCTAAGCGGGTAAACATCCATACTGATAATGGCATCGTAAAAGCCGTTTTCGGCTGGCCGGCAATCCATACGCGCTCGGGTGAAAAAGAGGAAGCGCCGACTTTGAAAAACATCTTCCTTGATTGCGGTTGCACATCGAAAGATGAGGTTGAAAAACTGGGCATCCATGTAGGCTGCGTGATCACTTACGAAGATGAGTTCATGGTGCTGAACGACCGTTACTACGTGGGCCGTGCGCTTGATAACCGGGCAGGTGGTTTTATGATTGCTGAAGTTGCCCGCTTGCTAAAAGAAAACAAAAAGAAATTACCATTTGGTCTTTATATCGTGAATGCCGTTCAGGAAGAGATTGGTTTGCGCGGTGCTGAAATGATTGCACATCATATAAAGCCAAACCTGGCCATCGTAACCGACGTAACACACGACACCCAAACCCCTATGATCACCAAAATTACCCAGGGTGATCTGGCTTGTGGTAAAGGTCCGGTGGTGTCCTATGCACCCGCTGTTCAAAACAACGTCAACAAGCTGTTGATCGAGACGGCAAAAAAGGCAGATATTCCGTTTCAGCGCCAGGCTTCGTCAAGATCAACCGGTACGGATACCGACGCTTTTGCCTATTCAAATGACGGTGTACCATCGGCATTAATCTCGCTACCATTGCGCTACATGCATACTACTGTCGAAATGATACATAAGGAAGATGTGGATAATGTGATCCGGCTTATTTACGAGGTGCTGCTCAATGTTGAAAACGACCAGGACTTCCGGTATATAAAATAAATTGTCAGTTATACATTTATTAATTACTTTTGAAAAGTCAATTATAACCAAAACAAGTTCACGTAAAAATCTTTAATAAGCGTAAGCAAAACATGAAACCCACTCTACTGATACTGGCCGCAGGTATGGCCAGCCGCTATGGAAGCATGAAACAAGTCGACGGTTTTGGCCCTAACGGCGAAACCATCATTGATTATTCCATCTACGACGCCATCAACGCCGGTTTCGGCAAGATCAGCTTTATAATCCGTGAAGAATTTGCGGAACAATTCAAATCTATCTTCGAGCCTAAGTTAAAGGGCCGTGTTGAAACCGATTATGTATTCCAGAGCTATGACCTGAAACCTTTCGGTATCGATAAAACTATTGAGCGTTCTAAACCATGGGGTACGCAGCACGCCGTATTGGCAGCGCGCAACCAGGTGCATGAGCCTTTTTGCGTGATCAATGCAGATGATTACTACGGTCGCGACGCGTTTGAAAAAATGGCGAAATTCCTGACTACTGAAGTGTCAGATCATCAATAT
>JAICXZ010000685.1 GCA_025934475.1 Mucilaginibacter sp.
ATAAACCTTTTCGATATCGCCTATCAATCCCGCTTCGAACCACTCGCGCATGGTACGCATACCTTCGCATGAGGCGCCCTGGTCGCCCATTTGGGTTACTACCTGGTATTTTTCGGAGGCGTGGGTTAATACACGGGCCTCGTAAATATCATGGGTCAACGGCTTTTGCAGATACAGGTGTTTTTTCAATTGCATAGCACTCAAACCTACAATAGCGTGGTTGTGATCGGGAATAGCCACAGTAACGGCGTCAAAATTCTTGTGTTCTTTATCGAACATTTCGCGCCAGTCGTGGTAGTATTTTGCTTTCGGAAATTCTTTAGCGCGCTTTAGCCCGGTACGGTCATCCACATCGCATAGGAAGGCCATTTCGGCATTCTTCTTTGGCGCAGTAGCATAGTGATGAATGTCGTTTTCCGCCTCGCCACCGCAACCAACAGCTGCAATGTACAGCTTATCGCTTGGTGGTACAAAGCCTTTGCCGCCTAAAACGTAGCGGGGCACAATGTAAAATCCAGCGGTGGCAACAGCTGCCTTTTTGATAAACTCGCCCCGGCTGAGGGTTTTCTTTTCTTCTTTTTCCTCTTTCATAGCCTTACTTTTTGTTCAAAGGTTTAACAGCAACTTCTTTAAAGAAAACTATATCATCATTTCCATGATTTTGCAGGCCGATGTATCCGGCATCAGGACGACGGCCGCGATACGGCTCAAAATCAAATTTACGCGCCGGAGTAGGCTGACCTTCCGTGTAATCAGTCACCAGTTCGCCATTCACGGTAACAATAGTGCGCGGACCGTCCAGTGTTATTTCCATTACGTTCCATTCAGGGCCGGGTTTGCCGGGTTTGGCGTGTGGTTTAGTAAGCGAGTATAAAGTCCCCGTAACATGGTATTCATCTTCGTTGGAAGTCTCAGGATGATTGTCGATCTGTACTTCATAGCCATAAAATACAGGCATCCATGGTTCGCGTGGCTCGATCGGAATACGGATAAATACGCCCGAATTACTGTTCGACTTTTGCATACGGTAAACGATGCGAATCTTGCAATTGCTGAACTTTTCTTTGGTCCAGTACAGCAGACCCATCCCGCCATGACTGCCGGTAACGCCGTCTTTTACGTACCGTTCGCCAGGGCCAACCATCTTCCAGCCGTCCAGGTTTTTGCCGTTGAAAAGCTGTCGCCAGCCGTTTTCATCCAGCTTGGGCGGTTTAGGAATCGAGTCTTGCGCCGACGAGCGTGTATAAGTAACACTTAGTAAAATTAAGGCGATAAGGGCAGGGCTGATGTAGCTGATAATTTTTTTCATAACTGTTTTTAGAATAATTTGCTGTGTGCGCACACACAAAGCAAGGGTTAATAATTGGTGAACCAAGTTAGGGATATTTTGATGAAAGGTGCTATCGAATTTACGATTTTTTTGGGAGGGTGGAGGGCGCGTGGTGCGAGGCCGTTGGCGAATGCTTTTAGCACCAATCAATCCAACTCAAATACCACAGCCTCATAAGGCTTCAAACCACCATCGGTTGACGATGAATTATAATTGCCAATCAACACTTTTGCCTTGCTCAAATCAATCCCCGTATTTGCTTTGGCAGCATGATCTCGAAAATTGAGCATTACCAGCAATTTTTTTCCATTTAATTCTCGGGAATAGGCATAGGTATCGGGATTGTCTTTATCCAGCAAAGTGTATTTGCCGTAAACCAGCACCAGGTTGTCGTGACGCAGTTTCACAATCTTCCGGAAATAATTCAAATTTGAATTCGGGTCCTTATCCTGTGCTGCCTCGTTAATGGTTTTATAATTGGGATTCACCTTGATCCATGGCGTGCCAGTGGTAAATCCAGCATTGAGACTGTCGTTCCACTGAAAGGGCGTGCGGCCATTATCACGGCATGAGAACTCGGTCTGCTTCATAAATGCCTGCATATCGGCGCCAATATTTTTTTGATGCTGGTATTCGTTTAAGGTGGCTTTATCGCGATAATCGGCTATATCCGTAAACCGGGCATTGGTCATGCCCAGCTCGTCGCCATTGTAATAATAAGGCGTGCCGCGCATGGTCATGATAAAAGTGGTCAGCATTTTGGATGACACTTCCCTGAACCGCGGGCTATCATTGCCAAACCTGCTTACCATCCTCGCCTGGTCGTGATTGGCCAGGAACACCGCAAGCCAGCCTTTCTCGGCAAAAACGCTATCCCATTTGGAGAATACCTGCTTAAAATGCAGCACACTATAGCCTTCGGGTTTAGCGATATCCACGGCTTCGAAGGGATAAGCCATGTTAAGCTCATTCCGGTCGGCATCTACCATATCATGTGCATCCCGGGTGGTATTGCCGGTGCCCTCAGCTACGCTCATCACATCATATTTGCTCAATACCTCGCGATTCATCTCTTTGAGATAATCGTGCAAATGAGGTTGCAGAGCATAGTATTTCGAAAAATTCTGCTCGTATCCTTTTGGGTAAACCGGCCAGGTGGTGTCTTTGGCTGCGAAGCCAAAAGCATCCAGCCGAAAGCCGTCAACGCCCTTATTGGCCCAGAATTTCATAATTTCATAAACTTCTTTTCGAACTTTGGGATTCTCCCAATTCAGGTCAGGTTGTTTGCGCGAGAAGTAGTGCAGATAGTACGCGTTTGTCTTTTCATCATACATCCAGGCATCATGATTTACGTCGAATAGGCTATAGCGGGGTGGAGGAGTGCCTCTTTCCTTGTCCCACCAGTGATAATAGTCGCGATAGGGGCTATTACGCGAGCTTCGGCTTTGCTTAAACCATTCATGCTCATCGCTGCTGTGGTTAACCACGAGATCCATTACCAATTTGATGCCGCGTTGGTGCATGCCTTTTAGTAGCTCGTC